>DASYPG010000366.1:0-18660 GCA_036006885.1 Burkholderiales bacterium
GGCTCCAATGCGCAGCTCGAGCAGGCGCTCGCGGAGGCGCAGGCGACGGCCGACGGCGCCGACCTCGCCCGCACCCTCGGCAACCTGCCGAGCAACATCTGTACCCCGAGCTATCTCGCCGAGGAGGCGAAGAAGCTCGCGCGCCAGTTCAAGCTGCAACTCGAAGTGCTCGAGCGGCGCGACCTCGAGCGCCTCGGCATGGGCGCCTTCCTCGCCGTCGCCAGCGCCTCGCACCAGCCGCCCAAGCTGATCGTGCTGCGCTACAACGGCGCGAACGGCAAAGGGAAGGCGCGAGCGCCGCTTCTCGCGCTAGTGGGCAAGGGCATCACGTTCGACACCGGCGGCATCTCGCTCAAGCCGGCGGGCGAGATGGACGAGATGAAGTTCGACATGTCGGGCGCCGGGTCGGTGCTCGGCACCATCCGCGCGCTCGCCGGCATGCAAGCGCCGGTCAACGTGGTCGGCGTCATCCCCACCTGCGAAAACATGCCCGGCGGCCACGCCACCAAGCCCGGTGACGTCGTGGCGACGCTCTCGGGACAAACGGTGGAGATCCTCAATACCGACGCCGAGGGGCGGTTGATCCTTTGCGATGCGCTCACCTACGCGGCGCGCTTCGAGCCCGAGGCCGTGATCGACGTCGCGACCCTCACCGGCGCGTGCGTGGTCGCGCTCGGCCACATCGCCACCGGCCTTTTCGCCAACGACGACAAGCTTGCCGAGGAGATCCGGGAAGCGGCCGACGATGCGTGGGACCGCGTGTGGCAGATGCCGCTGTGGGACGACTACCAAGAGCAGCTGCGCTCGAACTTCGCCGACTTCGCCAACATCGGCGGACGCCCCGGCGGCAGCATCACCGCCGCCTGCTTCCTCGCCCGCTTCACGCGCGAGATGCGCTGGGCGCACCTCGACATCGCCGGCACGGCCTGGAAGGGCGGCCGCGAAAAAGGATCCACGGCGCGGCCGGTGCCGCTGCTGGTGCGCTTCGCCTTGCGCCACGCCGGCAAGAAATAGCGCTTGACGACGATCGACTTCTACTTCAACGCGGAAGATCGATTCCAGGTCGCCTGCCGCCTCGCGGGCAAGGCGCTGGCGCAGAAAAAGCGCATGCTGATCTACGCGCCCGAGCCCGAGGCCGCGAGCCGCATCGACAAGCTGCTGTGGACCTGGCCCGCCATCGGCTTCGTGCCGCACTGCGCGCCGCACGACCCGCTCGCGGCCGAGACGCCGGTGCTAATCGCCTCCGACCCCGACACCCCGAGCGAGTGCGAGCTGCTCCTCAACCTGGGCGCCGAGTGTCCGCCGCATTTCGAGCGCTTCGAGCGCCTGCTCGAAGTGGTGCCCACCGACGAAGCCGAGCGCCAGGCGGCCCGTGGCCGCTACCGCTTCTACCAGTCGCGCGGCTACAAGATCACCAGCCACGATCTCGCAGGGGACGCGCAGTGAACGCCCCCGACCCCAACGAAGGCGACGTTCCGGTCCTCACGCAGGTCGTCGGGGACCTGGCGGAGGCGCCGCCCGCCCCGGAAGCGCCCGCAGCGCCCGCGGCACCGGTGGACGAAGCGGCCTTCGACGCGCTCGCCGATCAGCTCGAGCGCGCCCTGCTCGAGCGCCTCGGGCCCGAGATCGACCGCGCGACGGCCCGGGCGCTGAACGGGGTGCGCGCCGAGCTCACGGTGAGCGTCATGCAGATCGTGCGCGAATCCGTGGCGTCGGCCGTGGCGCAAACGCTGCGCGCCCCGAAAAAGGACTGAAGTGCTCGACAAGAGCTTCAACCCGGCCGCGATCGAGCAGGCCTGGTACCAGCGGTGGGAAGCGGCCGGCTATTTCCGCCACCGGGATCACGCGAAACCCGCGTACTGCATCCAGCTGCCGCCCCCTAACGTCACCGGCACGCTGCACATGGGCCACGCGTTCCAGCAGACCCTCATGGACGCGCTCATCCGCTACCACCGCATGCGCGGCGACAACACCAACTGGGTGGTCGGCACCGACCATGCCGGCATCGCCACCCAGATCGTGGTCGAGCGCCAGCTCGAGCTCGAGGGCAAGACGCGCCACGACCTCGGACGCGAGAAATTCGTCGAGCGGGTCTGGCAATGGAAGCAGGAATCCGGCTCTTCGATCACGCGCCAGATGCGCCGCCTGGGCGCCTCGGCCAACTGGGAATACGCCGACACCGAAGGCCAGAAGGCCGGCTACTTCACCATGGATGCGAGCATGTCGCGCGCCGTGGTCGAGGTATTCGTGCGGCTTTATGAAGAGGGCCTGATCTACCGCGGCAAGCGCCTGGTGAACTGGGATCCGGTTCTCGGTACCGCGGTCTCCGACCTTGAAGTCGATACGGAAGAGGAAGATGGGAAGATCTGGGAGATCCGCTATCCCTTCGAGGATGGCAGCGGCTCCTTGTCCGTGGCGACTACCCGCCCGGAGACCGTGCTCGGCGACGTCGCTGTCGCCATCAATCCTAAAGATGAGCGCTATCTAAAGCTCGTCGGCAAACGAGTTCGCCTACCACTCACCAAACGATATATACCGGTAATCGCGGATAACTATGTAGACCCGGACTTTGGAACCGGCTGCGTAAAAATAACTCCGGCTCACGATTTCAACGATTTCAACGTTTGGCGGCGTCTGTTTGCTGACAACAGATCCATCGCCAAGCTGCCATACGCTGGCCTCCTAAGCATTTTGGACCTCAGCGCGCGTGTAATCAGTGGGCAATGGCTGAATGAAAAGCATTCGAAAAGTGATGTGGCCGCACGCCGAGATGATGAGGAGCTCTTGGCGTTGGTTCCAAAAGCGTATCAAGGCCTGGATCGGTTCGATGCGAGAAAAAAGATCATCGCCGACTTGAAGGCCGAAGAACTTCTAGTTTCTGAGAGGCCATACAAATTGCGAGTTCCGCGCTCTGGGCGCACGAATGTCATTGTTGAACCAATGCTCACGGAGCAGTGGTTCGTGAAGATGGAGGGCATGGCGAAGGACGGACTCGACGTGGTGAAGCGCGGGGAGGTGAACTTCATCCCAGAGCACTGGACCGCGACGTACAACCACTGGCTGGAGAACATCCAGGACTGGTGCATCTCTCGGCAGCTCTGGTGGGGCCATCAGATTCCGGCGTGGTACGACGAGGATGGCACAATCTACGTCGCACGTTCAGAGCAAGAGGCCGAGAAAAAAGCCGGCAGCAGGAAGCTGAAAAGAGACCCGGATGTCCTCGACACGTGGTTCTCGTCGCAGCTCGTACCGTTCAGCTCGCTCGGCTGGCCCGACGCGACGCCGGATCTCGAAACCTTCCTGCCTTCCGACGTCCTGGTCACCGGGAACGACATCATCTTCTTCTGGGTGGCGCGAATGATCATGGCGACGCGCCACTTCACCGGCAAGGTGCCCTTCCGCCACGTCTACATCAACGCCATCGTCCGCGACGCCGAGGGCGAGAAGATGTCGAAGTCCAAGGGCAATACGCTCGATCCGCTGGACCTCATCGACGGCATCTCCTTGGAGGCGCTCCTGAAGAAGTCCACCGCCGGGCTGATGAAGGGCGAGCACAAGGAGCGCATCGAGAAGTACGTGAGGAGCCATTACCCAAACGGCATTCAGGCATTCGGCGCCGACGCAGTGCGCTTCACCTTCGCATCGCTCGCTACGTTCTCCATCACCCTCAACTTCGACCTCAGCCGCTGCGAGGGCTACCGCAACTTCTGCAATAAGCTGTGGAACGCGGCGCGCTTCGTCCTGATGAACACCGAAGGCCGGGACTGCGGCCTGGACGAGAAGCTGCCGGTGAAGCTCTCGTTCGTCGATCGGTGGATCGTCAGCCGGCTGCAGCGCGTCGAGGCCGCCGCCGAGCAGGGCTTCGCCGAATACCGCTTCGACAACGTCGCGGCTTCGATCTACAGCTTCGTGTGGGACGAGTACTGCGACTGGTACGTGGAGCTCGCCAAGCTGCAGCTGCAAAGCCCCGACGCGGCGGTCCAGCGCGGCACGCGGCGCACGCTGGTGCGCGTGCTCGAAACGTCGCTGCGCCTGCTCCATCCCATCACCCCTTTCATCACCGAGGAGCTCTGGCAGAAGGTCGCGCCGCTCGCCGGGAAAAAAGGCGCCACGATCATGCTGCAGCCGTATCCGAAGTCGCAGCCGGAAAAAATCGACGAGGCCGCCGAGCGCGACATGGCGGTGCTCAAGGAATGGACCGTGGCGGCGCGCAACCTTCGGAGCGAGGCGAAGATCCCCCCAGGCGAGAAGCTGCCTCTTTACACGACGGCCGCACCGCCGGTGGCCGATGTGGAAGGAACGCTTGCCGCGGTTCAGTCCCTTGCGAGGTTGAGCGAGATCAAGCAAGCGCAAGCGCTTCCCGACTCGACGGCGCCGGTGGCGGTGGTCGGCGAAGCGCGCATCATGCTCTACAAGGAAGTCGACCCGGCGCTGGAGGCCGAGCGCATCTCCAAGGAGGTCGCCCGCGTCAACGGCGAGATCGCCAAGGCGAAAGCACAGCTCGCCAACCCGTCGTTCGTGGAACGCGCACCGCCGCAGGTAGTCGAAGAGGTACGCAAGCGCCTGTCCAACCACCAACAGGAATTGCTCAAGCACCAGGAGCAGTTGCAGAAGCTTCGCGGCCGCAAGTGAAGCCGCCGCATGGCCTGCGCGCCCTGCGGCACCGCGACTTCCGCTGGTTCTTCGTCGGCCAGGGCGTGTCCCAGATGGGCACCTGGCTGCAGATGATCGCGACGAGCTGGCTCGTGTACCACCTGTCGGGCTCGACGCTCCTGCTGGGCGTTGCCGCCTTCGCCCAGCAGATCCCCTTTCTGGTGCTGGCGCCGGTCGCCGGCGTGTTCGTCGACCGCTTCGACCGGCGGCGCCTTCTGATGGTGACGAACTCCATCGCCGCGCTGCAGGCGAGCGCGATGTTTGCGTTGGTCGCGCTCGGCACAGTTCAGCCCTGGCACCTGATCGCCGGGAATCTCGTGCTTGGCCTGGTCAACGCGTGGGACGCCCCGGCGCGCCAGTCGATCCTGATCCAGCTGGTCGGCGGACGCGCCGACCTCGCGAGCGCGATCGCGCTTAATTCGATCATGATGAACCTCGCGCGCTTTCTCGGCCCGATGGTGGGGGGCGTGCTGATCGCCGCGCTCGGCGAGCGCTGGGGCTTCGGCGCCAACGCGGCCTCGTACTTCGCGATGCTCTTTGCGCTGTCACAGATTCCGGCAAGGCCGCAGTCTTCGGCGCCTGCTGACGGCAACATGTTGAGGCAGCTCGCGGCGGGGACGCGCTATGCGTACGGTTTCCTCCCGTCGCGCTGCGCGCTGCTGCTCCTCACCTCGGCGAGCGTCACCGTGGGCTCGTACGTGTCGATGATGCCGTGGTTCGCACGCGAGGCGTTCCACGGCGACTCGGGGACGCTCGGGCTGCTGATCTCAGCTGCGGGGCTCGGGGCGCTCACCGGGATGGTGTATCTCGCGCTGCGCCCGGGGATCCGCGGCCTCTTCCGGCTGATCGGGCGGACGGTGGCTCTGGCGGGGGCGGCGCTGTGCGTGTTCTCGTTCTCGACCACGCTGTGGCTCGCGCTGCCGGCGCTCTATTTCGTCGGTCTCGGGTTGATGCTCACTGCCGCATCGTCCAACACGGTGCTGCAGAGCATCGTGCCCGACGAGCTGCGCGGCCGGGTCGCTTCGCTCTACGTGATGTCGTTCATCGGCATGACGCCGCTCGGGGCGCTCGCCACCGGCTGGGTGGCCGAACACATCGGCCCGCCGCACACGCTGCTCGTATGCGGGCTCGCCGGGATCGCGGCCACGGCGGTCTACCGCACGCAGCTTCCGGCGATCGGGCGCGCCATCCGCCCGGTCTACGAGAAGCTCGGAACCTGACCGAAGCTGCGTTCCGGCTCTGTGGGCCAGGAATGGTCGAACTGCCAGCCGTGCTGCGCCTCGAGGCGCAGGCGGAACGCGTCCTCGAGGTCGCGCGACGGCACGGCGACGCACTTCGCCGGAAACTGCAGCAGGAAGCTCGACGCCACCACTGCGCATTCGCCGATCGCGCGCACGCTGCTGGCGGCGATCCTGCGGCCGTGCAGCCACACGGCTTCGTCCTGCAGATACGCAGCGAGCCCGAACTGGCGATACGTGGCCACCGCCGGCGCGAGGGCCCACGAGATCCAGCGTGACACGCGCCCCGGGGCGAGGCGGCGCGGAGCGATGAGCGCGAACAGGTAGTGCGTCTGCGCCTGCCCCCAGAGCAGCGCCGGCGCGGCGCTTTTCGCCTGCGCCGCGGCGAGCCGCGAGTAAAGCTCTTCGAATTCGTGCGGCTCGCAAACGCCGAGCCGGATCCAGCGCGCCATCATGCGATCGATTATTCCATATTCCAGATCAGAGCTCGATGTCCTCGCGGATGGCTTCGATGCCGGCCGCGGCGCAGACCTCGTCCTCCTTGCCGCCGGGCCCGCCCGACACGCCGATGCCCCCGAGCAGCGACCCGCCCGCCTCGATCATGAGGCCGCCGCCCACCGCCGCGACGTCGGGCCGGTTGCGGACGCCGCTCTGCGGCCTTCCCGGCTGCGTCGCTTCGGCGAGCGCGCCGGTGTCGCTGCGGAAGCTCACCGCCGTGTAGGCTTTGGCGCGCGCCAGGTCAGGCGTGTGCGGGCCGGCGAAGCGGTCGCGCAGCAGCACCTGCAGCACGCCCATGCGATCGACCACCGCGATCGTGGCCTGGTAGCCGCTGTCGCGGCACTTCTTGAGCGCCGCCTGCGCCGCTTTCAGCGCCGTCTCCGGCGTGAGCACGCGAACGGTGAAAGTGGACTGCGCCGCCGCGAATGGAATCGAGAGGAGCAACGCCGACGAAACGGCGATGGCAGCCGCCGGCTTCACTTTTTCTTCATGAAGAAAGTAAATTCGCGGTTCGCTTCGGCGTGCGACAGCAGCTCGTGGCCGGTCTGGCGCGCGAAGGTCTGGAAATCCTTCACGGACCCCGGGTCGGTGGCGAGGACCTTGAGCACCTGGCCCGAGCGCAGGTCGGTCAGCGCCTTCTTCGTACGCAGGATGGGAAGCGGGCAATTCAGCCCGCGCGCGTCGAGTTCCTTGTCGAAGTTCATGGGCGGTTCGGGTCAACTCGCAGTATAAGATGATAAAAGGAATGGACTCCTGGCTCGTCATGGTCGCACAGCTCCCGACGGAGGATCCGTCGGCGCGCATGCGCGTGCTGCGCAAGCTCGAATCGCTCGGCGCGGGCGTACTGCGCGAAGGCGCCTACGCGCTTCCGGACACTCCGGCCAACCGCAAATCCCTGGACGGGCTCGGCGAGCATATCGGCCGGGAAGGCGGCACGGCGTATGTGCTGCGCGTCGCGGCGAGCGCGCCGGCGCAGAATGAAGCCTTGAGGCGGCTGTTCGACCGCTCGGCGCAATACGACGGCCTGGTGAAGATCGTGGAGGGCCTGCGGCTCGCATTCGGCCACAGCGATCCGAACGCCATCGCGCGCGTGCTCCTCAAGCAGCGCCGCGACTTCGAGGCCGTTTCCGCGCTCGACTTCTTCCCCTCGCCGGCCAAGGCGCGCGCGCAGCAGGCGCTCGCCGATGCCGACCAGGAGATCCGCAAGCTGTACTTCTCGCAGGCGCCCACCTCCATCGGCGCCGTCGAGAAGCTCCACGGGCGAACCTGGGCGACGCGCAAGCCCCTCTGGGCAGACCGCCTGGCGAGCGCGTGGCTGGTGCGCCGCTTCGTCGATCCGGAGGCGAAGATGCTCTGGCTCGAAGGCGCCGGCGAAGCGCCGCCGGGCGCCCTCAGCTTCGGCTTCGAAGGCGCGCATTTCGCGGCCGGCGACGCGCTCGTCGCGTACGAGGAAATCGTGCGCCAGCTGCAGCTTAGCGCCAACCAGTCGATCACCAGGATCGGGGCCATCGTCCACTATCTGGAGGCCGGCGGCGCGCCGGTGCAGGAGGCGGCCGGGGTGCAGACGCTCCTGCAAGGAGCGGTGCGCCGCGCGCAGAACGACGACGAGCTCCTCGCCGAGGCGGAAAAGACCTTCGATCTTCTCTACGAGGCCTACTTCGAGCCGCCGCAGCGCCAGCACGGCGCGGCCCCCCGGACCTAGCGCTTGCCTTCCGCCGACTGCTGCGCGCGCAGCTCCTTGAGGCGAGCGTCGACCACGGAAAGCTGGTAGAAGTCGCCGTCGCCCGCGCCGCGCGCGAGCTGCAGCTGCTCGATCGCGGCGGGGAGACTGCCCTGCAGCGCGTAATACTCGCCTTGCGCCTGGTGCTGCAGCAGACGCTTGCCGAGCGCGGCGTACGAGCGCGACTGCAGCGCCCGCAGCCGCGGATCGCCGGGGAAATTGCGCACCGCCTCGTTGAGGATCGCGATGGCCTGCTCGTGGCGCGAGGCGTCCTGCAGCACTTCAGCCTGTGCATAGAGGAGCGGCCGCGAAGCGGGGTAGCGGGCGCGCGCCTGCGCGAGCACCTTTTCGGCGCCGGCGAGGTCGTTGTTCGCCTGCCTGACCCGCGCCTCGAGCGCGTCCACCATCGGGCCCGATGCTCCGGTGGCAGCACGGAGCTTGGCCATCTCGGCGGCGGCGGCCGGCGCGCGCCGCGCGCGCAGCAGCGCGCTCACCAGGCCATAGCGCGCGGCGGCCTCGTTGGCGTAGCGCTTCTCGCTCACCATGCGCTCGAAGAGGGTCACCGTGTCCTGCGGGTCGCCCGTCTCCGAGCGCAGCTTGGCGCGCACGAAATGGAATTCGGCGCTGTCCGGATGCTGCTTGTACGGCAGCCCCGCCACCCTGTTCTGCGCGTCCGCGATGCGCTCCGTGGTCACTGGGTGGGTGCGCAGATACCCCGGCACCGTGCCGTCGTCGGATACGCGCTGTGAACGCTGCATTTTCTCGAAGAATACCGCCATTGCGCGCGGGTCGTAGCCAGCGGCCGACAGGGCCTGCAGGCCGGTGCGGTCGGCGTCGCGCTCGAAGTCGCGGGAGTACGCGAGCTGGGTGGAAATCGCGCCCGCCTGCACCGCGGCGGTCGCGCCGCTGGCGAGGTCGGGCCGCGAGCGTCCGAGGAGCAGCGCCGCCGCCATGGCCGCGAGCACCGGGATCTGCATCTGCTTTTGCTGCCCCAGCATGCGCGCGATGTGACGCTGCGTGACGTGCGAAAGTTCGTGCGCGAGCACCGAGGCGAGTTCCGACTCGGTGTCGGCCGCCGCGATGAGCCCCGTGTGCACCCCGACGAAGCCGCCGGGCAGCGCGAAGGCGTTGATGGTCGGGTCGCGCACGCCGAAAAACTCGAAGTCCTGCCGCGCACCCATGGCCTGGGAGAGGCGCGCGCCGATCGTCCCGAGGTATTCCGAGAGCTCGGGATCGTCGATGAACTGGGGATCGCGCCGCATCTCGCGCACGATGCTCTCGCCCAGCTTGCGCTCCATCTGCGGGGAAAGCTCGAGGTCGCCCGCGCTGCCCAGGTCTGGCAGCGCCGACTGGGCCCAGGCGCGCGGCGCCAGGGCGATCAGCGCCGCGGCAATATGGGCGAGTGCGAGAGCGAGCACGCGCATGCGTCTATCATAACGCCGGGCATGGCAAGGAAGATGACACCGCGGCGCCTCACGCACTTCGACGCGAAAGGCGCCGCCCACATGGTGGACGTGGGCGCCAAGGAGGCGACCCATCGGGTCGCCACAGCCTCCGGGCGCATAGCGATGAATCCGGCGACATTGCGCCTGATCGCCTCCGGGCGAGCAAAGAAAGGCGACGTGCTGGGGGTAGCGCGCATCGCCGCGATCCAGGCGGCAAAGCGCGTGCCCGAGCTGATCCCGCTCGCGCATCCCATCGCCGTGAGCCGCGTGGCGGTGGAGTTCGAGCTGCAGAAGAAACCCGCGGCGATCGTGGTGCGCGCGCGCGTCGAGTGCCGCGGCCCCACCGGCGTCGAGATGGAGGCGCTCACTGCTGCGGCGGTCGGGCTGCTGACGATCTACGACATGGTGAAAGCCGTCGACCGCGGCATGACGCTCGGCGCGCTCAGGCTAGAGGAGAAACTCGGAGGCAAATCAGGGGTATTCCGCCGCCCGGTTCGTTAGAATACGAAGGCCTTTGGGAGAATCGATGAACCGTCTGCGCAGGGCCCTGCTCGGCGCGCTCGCCGCGTTGCTGGCGAAGCCGCTTGCGTCGCTCGCGGCGTGGAACGAAAGCGCCTTCGGCGCCAAGACGCCGCAGGACGCGTTAAAGGGAATCGGCGTCGCGAATCCCGCACCGTCGAAGGAGATCGTGATCGACGCGCCGCAGATCGCCGAAAACGGCGCGGTGGTGCCGATCGAGATCACGAGCAACATTCCCGGCACCAGCTCGATCGCCGTGGTGCTGGAGAAGAATCCGTTTCCGCTCGCGGCGAAGTTCGACTTCGGGGAAGGCGCCCTGCCCTACGTGAAGCTGAACGTGAAGATGGCCGAGACCGCCGACGTACGGGTGGTCGCGGCGGCCGGCGGCCGTCACTACAGCGCCACCCGGGAGATCAAGGTGACCATCGGCGGCTGCGGAGGCTGACATGGCGGGACCCATGAAAATACGCGCGACGCTCGCGGGCGGCAACACCGCCGGTGCCGCAGGCACGACTGAGATTCGCGTGCTGATGAGCCATCCCATGACCACCGCGCAGAGCGGCCAGCCGCTGCACTTCATCCAGAACGTCACGGTGAAGCTGAACGGAAGAGCGGTGATCGAGGCCGAGGTAAGCCAGGCGGTGTCGCGCAACCCGGTGTTCTCGTTCCGGCTCAAGGGCGGCGCGAAGGGCGACCGGATCGAGGTGGCGTGGCTCGACAACCAGGGCGAGTCGAACAGGATCGAGACCGCGGTCGCGTGAACCGGGCGTTCGCCGGCGTCCTTCTCTCCTTGGCCTTCTGCGCGTCGGCGGCGGCGCAGGACGTCAAGAAGGAAATTGAGCGCTACCGGGAGATGGTGAGCGAAGGCAGTCCCGCGGAGCTCTTCGAGCTCGAGGGCGAGACGTTGTGGAAGAAGGCGCAAGGGCCGCAGCAGGTGTCGCTCGAGAAATGCGACCTCGGCCTCGGACCGGGCATCCTCAAGGGCGCCTATGCCGCCCTGCCGCGCTACTTCAAGGACGCCGACCGGGTCATGGACCTGGAGACGCGGCTGCTCCATTGCATGATGACGCTGCAGGGACGAAGCCGCGAGGAGGCGACGCGGCGGGTATTCGGAAACGCCGACCGTCCCTCCGAGATGGAGTCGCTCTCGGCGTACGTCGCGGCGCAATCGCGCGGCATGAAGATGGTCCCGGGCGAGTCCCATCCGAAGGAACGGGCGGCCTACGAGCTCGGAAGAGCGCTCTACTTCAGGCGCGCGGGCTCGTGGGATTTCGCATGCACGAGCTGCCATGGCGAGGAAGGCAAGCGCATCCGCCTGCAGGAGCTGCCGATGCTCATCAAGCCGGAGAACGCGCGCAGCGTGGTCGCGAGCTGGCCCGCGTATCGCATCTCGACCAGCGGCTTCATCACCATGCAGTGGCGGATGAACAACTGCTACCAGCAGATGCGCATGCCCGAGCCGGCCTTCGGCTCCGACGCTACCGTGGCCCTGATCCATTTCATCACCGTCACCGGCAAGGGCGAGGTCTACCGCGGCCCGGGCAACAAGCGATGAAACTGCTTTCGCTTCTTCTGCTTTTTCCGCTCTTCCCGGTGCTTGCGCAGCCCACGCCGAAGGACGTGGAGCAGGTCATGCAGCGCGACTTTCACGCGCGCGGCCAGGCCGGCATGGACCGCGTGGTGCAGGACGGCCTCCAGCGCGTGTGCACCGAAGCGCACGACCAGCCGCCCGCCGAGCTCGCGAAGCGGCTCGAAGCCGACCAGATGAAGACCATCGCCTTTCCCCAGGGAAGCCTGATCGGCGACTGGAAGAGCGGCGAGCGCATCGCGCAGAACGGCCGCGGCATGCAGTGGACCGACGCGCCCGGCGCGGCAAATGGAGGAAGCTGCTACAACTGCCACCAGCTCTCGCCGAAGGAGATCTCGTTCGGCACGATCGGGCCGAGCCTCGCCGGCTTCGGCGCAAAGCGCGGCAGTGGACCGGACGCACAGCGCTACGTCTACGGCAAGATCTACAACGCCAAGGCGTACAACGCGTGCTCCCAGATGCCGCGCCTCGGCTATTCGGGCACGCTGACCGCGCAGCAGATCAAGGACCTGGTCGCGCTGCTGCTCGATCCCGGCTCTCCCGTGAACCAGTAGCGGTTGCAGCGCCGGGACTTCCTCGAGGCGTTGCTCCTGGCGGTCGCGGCGGGCGCGAGCCTGCGTCCCGGGGCGGCCGCGGCGCAGGCCGCGGCCGAGCTGTACGATCCGCCGCCGTTCGGCAACGTCTCGCTCCTTCATATCACCGACGTGCATGCGCAGCTCCTGCCGGTCTATTTCCGCGAGCCCAACGGCGCGCGCCTGCTGAAGCGCTTCGGCATCGCCCGCGGCAGCCGCGCCGCCTACGCGTTTTCGCACCTCGATTTCGAGGCTCTGGCGCAGCGCTACGGCAAGCTCGGCGGCTACGCCCATCTCGCCACGCTGGTGAAGCGGCTGCGCGCCGGCCGGCCGCATGCGCCGCTCCTCGACGGCGGCGACAGCTGGCAGGGCTCGGCGAGCACGCTCTGGACGCGCGGCGCCGACATGATCGGCGCCCAGAAGCGCCTCGGCGTGGAGTTCATGACCGCGCATTGGGAATTCACCTACGGTGACAAGCGAGTCCTGGAATCGCTCGCCGAACTCAGGCCCGTAGAGTTTCTTGCGCAGAACGTGCACACCCTCGACTTCGAGGAGCCGGTGTTCAAAGCCTACGCGCTGCGCCAGGTGAACGGCGTGCCGGTGGCGATCATCGGGCAGGCGTTTCCCTACACGCCCATCGCCAACCCGCGCTACATGGTGCCGGACTGGACCTTCGGCATCCAGGACGCCCGCCTGCAGAAGACCGTCGACGAGACGCGTGCGCTGGGCGCGAAGGCGGTCGTGCTGCTTTCGCACAACGGCATGGACGTGGATCTCAAGCTCGCTTCGCGCGTGCGCGGGATCGACGCCATCCTCGGCGGCCACACCCACGACGCGGTCCCGGCGCCCACCCGCGTGGGGAAGACGCTGGTCACCAACGCGGGCTCGAACGGAAAGTTCCTCGGCGTGCTCGACCTCGAGGTGCGCAGCTCTGGCGTGAGCGGCTACCGCTACCGGCTGCTTCCGGTCTTCGCCGACCTGCTCCCCGCGGATCCCGAGATGGCTGCGTACATTTCCACGGTCCGGAAGCCTTATCAGGAAAAACTCGCCGAAAAGCTCGCGATAACGGAAGGACTGCTCTACCGCCGCGGTACCTTCAACGGCAGCTTCGACGAGGTGATCCTCGAAGCGCTCGCCGCCGAGAAGAACGCCCAGATCGCGTTCTCACCCGGGTTCCGCTGGGGCACTACGCTGCTGCCCGGCGAGCCCATCACCCTGGAAGCCCTGATGGAGGAGACCGCGGTCACCTATCCGTATACGACGCTGAACGAGCTCACCGGGGCGCAGATCAAAGCCATATTGGAGGACGTGGCTGACAATGTCTTTAATCCCGACCCGTACCTGCGCCAGGGCGGAGACATGGCGCGGGTCGGGGGCATGACCTATGCCATCGCCCCGGGGGCAAGAGTCGGCGCCCGAATCTCGGAAATGAGAATGCGTGGCGTTCCTATGGAGGCCGACAAGCGCTATAAGGTGGCCGGCTGGGCGCCCGTGGCCGAGGGCGCCGCGGGCGAGCCGGTGTGGGAGGTGGTCGCGCGCTACCTGCGCTCGCAACGGATTGTTGCACCGCGCCGCGTGAACCAGCCGAAGGTCCTTGGCGTTAAGGATAATCCGGGGATCTCGCCGCCATGAAGCTCGCCGTCATCGTTGCGCTCTTCGTCGCGGCCGCGGCCGGGGGCGGCTGGTATTGGTATCAGTCGCGCACCGACAGCGGCGAAGTGCGCTACCGCGTAGCGAAGGTGGAGCGCGGGCCGATGGCGGCGGTCGTCGCGGCGAGCGGCACGCTGAACGCCGTGACCACGGTGCAGGTCGGCTCTCAGATCTCCGGCCAGGTGAAGGACATCTACGCCGACTTCAACACGCCGGTGAAGAAAGGTCAGGTGATCGCGCGCATCGACCCGGCCACCTTCGAGCTGCGGGTGAACCAGACGAGCGCCGATCTCGACGCCGCCCAGAGCGCGGTGGCGGTTGCGCGCTCCGGCCTGGCCGCGCAGCAGGCCGAGTTCGGCCGGGTGAAGATTGCGCTTGTCGACGCCGAGCGCGACCTCGCGCGCAAGAAGATGCTGGTCGACAAGAAATTCATCTCGCCGGCGGAGCTCGACAAGGCGAACGTCGTGCTCGACAGCACGCGCGAGCAGATCAAGGCGGTGCAGGCGCAGATCGAGGTGAGCCAGGCACAGGTGCAAAGCGCACTCGCGGCGGTCAAGCAGCGCGACTCGCTGCTCCGGCAGGCGCAGGTCGACCTCGAGCGCACCATCATCCGGGCACCGGTGGACGGCACCGTGATCCTGCGCAACGTCGACGCCGGGCAGACAGTCGCGGCGAGCCTTCAGGCGCCCGTGCTCTTCACCATCGCGCAGGACCTGCGCGACATGCAGGTCGAGGCGGCGATCGACGAGGCCGACGTGGGGCGCTTGCGCGTCGGGCTCCCCGCCACCTTCGGCGTTGACGCGTTCCCGCGCCGCAACTTCACCGGCGAGATCCGGCAAATCCGCAAGTCGCCGCAGAACGTGCAGAACGTGGTCAGCTACACCGTGGTCATCTCGGCGCAGAATCCGGACATGGCGCTGCTCCCCGGGATGACCGCGAACGTGCGCATCGTGGTCGAGAACCGCGACAGCGCGCTCAAGGTGCCCAACGCCGCGTTGCGCTGGCGCCCCGCGGGCACTGCCGACGTTCGGGTGCCGGCGGATGCGCCCCCGACGCAGCAGGCGGGCGGTCAGGCCGTGCAGCAGTTCCGCGCCCGCATCGTGGAGGAAGTGAAACCGAGCGATACGCAGAAGGCCCGCCTGGAGGAGATCTTCTCCGAGGCGCGTCAGAAATACGCTCGCGTGCGCGACGTGCAGGGCGAGGGCGAACGCCGCCGCCAGGTCGAGCGCATCCGCGCCGAAACGAACAGCCGCATCGCCGAGATCCTCACCCCCGAGCAGCGCCCGGCCTGGGAGCGGTTGCTCGCCGAGTCCGGCGCGCGCGGCCAGGCGGCGAGCGGCCGCGTCTACGTGCTGGCGGACGGCGAGCCCAAGCCGCGGGAAGTTCGCCTGGGCCTGACCGACGGCACGACCACGGAGCTCGTCGCCGGCGAGCTCACCGAGGGTAGCGAAGTCATCATCGGCGCCGCCGCGGGCGGTTCGGCTTCGCAGCCAACGGGCGGCGGGCTGCCGCGCCCGCGCTTCTTCTGATGCTGATCGAGACGCGCAACCTGGTGAAGCTCTACCGCATGGGCGACACCGAGGTGCGGGCGCTCGACGGCGTCACGCTCGGCATCGGCAAGGGCGAGTTCGTGGCGGTGATGGGACCCTCCGGGTCGGGCAAATCCACCTTCATGAACCTGATCGGCTGCCTCGACCGACCCACCAGCGGCGAATACCGCCTCGACGGAAGCACGGTCTCCGAGATGGGCGCGAGCCAGCTCGCCGCGGTGCGCAACCGGCACATCGGCTTCGTGTTCCAGAACTTCAACCTTCTGCCGCGCACCCCGGCGCTCGAGAATGTCGAGCTGCCCCTGCTGTACGCCGGCGTGCCGAAGAAACAGCGCTTCGAGCGGGCCACGCGAATGCTCCAGCGGGTCGGCCTCGCCGAGCGCTCGCACCACCATCCGGCGCAGCTCTCGGGCGGCCAGCAGCAGCGCGTGGCGATCGCGCGGGCGCTGGTCACCGAGCCGCTCATCATCCTGGCCGACGAGCCGACCGGCGCGCTCGACTCGCACACCAGCGTCGAGATCATGGCCCTCTTCCAGGAGCTGAATCGCCAGGGGATGACGGTGGTCCTCGTGACGCACGAGGCGGACGTGGCGCGCTATGGGCGGCGCCTGCTGCGCTTTCGCGACGGGCAACTCGTGTCCGACGAGACCCAGCGCCCGGTGGCCGCGGTGGCGGTGGCGGCATGAGCATGCTGCAGCTCTTCCGCGTGGCGCTGCGCGCGCTCGCGATCAACAAGCTGCGCAGCGCGCTCACCATGCTCGGGATCGTCATCGGCGTCGGCGCGGTGATCGTCATGATCGCGGTCGGCGCGGGCGCGCAGCGGCGCGTCGAGGAGCAGATCCGCGCGCTCGGCTCGAACCTGCTGCTGGTCATGCCGGGCGCCACCACCGCCGGTGGGGTGCGCATGGGCTTCGGCTCGAGCTCGACGCTCACCGAGGACGACGTGATGGCGATCAACCGCGACATTCCCGAGGCGCTGGCGGCGCCGGCGCTGCGCGGCAACGCCCAGGTGATCTGGGGCAACGCCAACTGGTCGACCGCGATCTACGGGATCACCGCCGAGTACCTCGACGTGCGCCAGTGGGCGCTCGCCTCGGGCCGCGTGTTCGAGCCGGCCGAGGCCGCGTCGGCGGCCAAGGTGTGCCTGATCGGCTCGACCGTGGCGAGGCAGCTCTTCGGCGCGGCGGACCCGGTCGACCAGACCATCCGCATCAAGCGCGTGCCCTTCACGGTGATCGGGCTGCTCGAGACCAAGGGCCAGAGCCTGATGGGAAACGACCAGGACGACGTGATCCTGATGCCGCTTTCCACCGCTCGCACCCGGGTGGTCGGCTCGGCCAGCGCCGCGAAGAACCGCTCGATCGGCACGATCTGGGTCAAGGCCGTCGACGGCGTCGAACCGGCCGCGGTCGAGGTGCAAGTGCGCGCCCTGCTGCGCCAGCGCCACCGCGTGCAGCCCGGCGCCGACGATGATTTCTCGCTGCGCAACCTCGCCGAGGTGATGGCAGCGCAGGAAGCCTCGAGCCGTGTGCTCGCGCTGCTCCTCGCCGCGGTGGCCTCGGTGTCGCTCCTCGTCGGCGGCATCGGCATCATGAACATCATGCTGGTATCGGTCACCGAGCGCACCCGCGAGATCGGCCTGCGCATGGCGGTAGGGGCGCGCACGCGCGACATCCTCGGCCAGTTCCTGGTGGAGGCGGTGACCCTGTCGCTCATCGGCGGGCTGGTGGGCGTCACCCTGGGCATCGGTGCGGCGATGGCAATCGCGGCCTTCGCCGGCTGGCACATCTCGATCTCGCCCCAGGCCGTGGCGCTCGCCGTCGCCTTCGCCTTCGTGATCGGGGTCTTCTTCGGCTTCTACCCAGCGCGCAAGGCGGCGCGGCTCAACCCGGTCGAAGCGCTGCGCTTCGAGTAGCCGCACAAAAGAAAACGCCCCGGACGAATCCGGGGCGTTTGCAAACTGTACGGCTTCTTGTTGTTAGCTTGCTTTTATTAGCGGCACTCGCTCGGCGCGTACTTGGCCGGCAAGCTCCCGAGCGCAGTGGCAGGCATCTGCCGCGTCGCCGTAGTCGCCGTATTGTTGCTGGAAGACGCGCAGCCCCAGTCCAGCGGGCCCGTCACGGCGGCAGCATAGGCCGCCGCAAGCTGCGTCGGAGCGGCAGCACCCGAGTTGATGTACGGCGTCAGCGTGACGGTGGCGTTGGCAGGGATCGCGCCTACGTTCTTATCGTTGTACGTGACCGTAATCGTGCCCGCGACCGGATCGATCTGAACCTTGTTCACATACTTGCTGCTGGCGCCAGTGGCGTTGTTTTGCGCGTTGAACGCCTTCGCAGTGGCATCGAGCTCGGCGACCGTGTTGGAACCCGTGCCGATGGTGGTCTTCGCATCGTTCGCGAGAACCAGGCCTTCCGTGACCCGGCTGCGGATCATGTAGTCCTGGTACGCCGGCAGCGCGACCGCCGCCAGAATACCGATGATCGCGACCACGATCATCAGTTCGATCAGCGTGAAACCTTTCTGAAGCGTTTTCATGTAGGTACTCCCCTGTGCAGTTGTTGACACACGGTCGTCACTTCGACCTACCCTAGTATCAGCAACGCCTATGCCAGGCGAGAATGAAGTAATGCGCGCGTTTCGGGGGAAAAAGCGTGGAGGAGTTCACCTTCTGCGCGCTGGTGGACCGCGCCAGTGACCGCAATTGTCACGGCTGACGATTTCGGTCACTTTCAGGACCGGATCGAGGAACATTTCCGCATAACCCGGTAGGCGTTTCAGAGCCGGCTGGCAAGGTGCGCCCGGAGGAAATCGGGGAGCTGGTCCTGCCGTTCGCGGACGGCCTGGCGGCCGAACTCGCGCCACAGCGCCTGAGCGCGCTGCACATCGCCCTCGGCAAGACTGCCGGCGACGGCCACGCCCAGCAGGTAATCCGTGCGCGCGGCCGCTGCGGGGTGATCGGTATGCAGCAAGGCCGCCGCTAACTGGCCCGCCTCGTCAGCCCGGCGTGCGGCGAGCGCCCTGTAGAGCGCGAGCCACTTCCGCTCGGGCTCCGCAAGCAGCTTGCCGCAGGGCGAGTCGCCGATCTGCGCGAAGAGCGGCGCGATCTCGTCGGGCGCCAGGAAAGGCAGCATGACCCCCATGACGGCCGAGAGCTGGTCGACCGTAATGCCGCGGCGCGGCACCGGGCAGTCGGCAAGAAGCAGCCGCACGAGCTCGAAATCGCTGCG
>DASYPG010000367.1:0-2945 GCA_036006885.1 Burkholderiales bacterium
ACTGAGAAATCAGGGACGGACCACGATTTTTGAGAGCGTCGAGCACCCCCGCTTTAGAATGCTGGCCCCATGGCGACGGACCCCAAGGCCCTGATCGAAGAACTGCTGCGCAAGGCCTTGCAGGAAAAGGCGCCCCAGTCAGCGGACACGCCGATCGTCATCGAGCGGCCGAAGCAGACCGGTCACGGCGATTTTTCTTCGAACGTCGCGCTGCAGGCTGCCAAGACCGCCAAGATGAAACCGAGGGATCTGGCGCTCGCGCTGCAAGAATCCATCGCGGCGCAAGTTTCGGCATCGGCCGCGCTGAGCGATGCCATCGAGAAACCCGAAATCGCCGGGCCGGGGTTCATCAATTTCAAGCTCAAGGCGGGCACGAAGACGGCGGTGATCCGCCGAATTCTCGAGGAAGGCGCGCTCTTCGGCAGCGCGCGCGAAGGTCAGGGGCAGAAGGTGCAGGTGGAGTTCGTTTCGGCCAATCCGACCGGGCCCCTGCACGTCGGTCACGGGCGCCAGGCGGCGCTGGGCGACGCCATCGCGGCGCTGCTCGAATCGCAGGGTTACGCCGTCACCCGCGAGTTCTACTACAACGACAGCGGTGCGCAGATCGAGAAGCTGGCCCTCTCTGTCCAGGCGCGCGCCCGCGGCATCCACCCCGGCGCGCCCGGCTGGCCCGAGGAGGGGTACGCCGGCGAGTACATCGAGGAGATTGCGCAGGAATACCTGACGCAGAAGGGCGAGGTCGGCGACCTCGACGCCATCCGCCGATTCGCCGTCGCGTCGCTGCGCGCGGAGCAGGATGTCGACCTGAAGGCCTTCGGCGTCAGGTTCGACGTCTACTACCTCGAATCGAGCCTGTACGCGGAAGGCAAAGTCGACCAGGTGGTGAAGACCTGGGCCGCGCACGGCAAGACCTACGAGAAGGACGGCGCGCTATGGCTGCGCACGACCGACTACGGCGACGACAAGGACCGCGTGGTCAGGAAGTCGGACGGCACCTACACGTATTTCGTGCCTGACGTCGCCTACCACGTTACCAAATGGCAGCGCGGCTTCCGCAAGGTCACGAACGTGCAGGGAACCGACCACCACAGCACGGTCACGCGCGTACGGGTCGGTCTGCAGGCCCTCGATCTCGGTATCCCGGTCGGGTATCCGGACTACGTGCTGCACAGCCTCGTCAAAGTGATGCGCGGCGGCGCGGAGGTGAAGATCTCGAAGCGCGCCGGGTCGTACGTGACGGTCCGAGACCTCATCGACTGGGTAGGGCGCGACGCGGTGCGCTTCTTCCTCGTCTCGCGCAAGGCCGACTCCGAGTTCGTGTTCGACATCGACCTCGCCCTCGAGAAGAGCGAGGAAAACCCGGTGTATTACGTGCAATATGCCCACGCCCGGGTGTGCAGCGTGTTCGCGCAGGCCGGCGGGATGCCGAAGAGCCCGGCGAGCGCCAACCTGGATCTGCTGCGCAGCGAGCGCGAGATGGGCCTGGCGGCGCGCCTGGCGGAGTATCCCGACGTTCTCGCCGAGGCGACGCGCGAGCTCGCGCCGCACGCTGTGGCTTTTTACCTGCGCGAACTCGCAGGGGAATTCCACAGCTACTATAATGCCGAGCGTATCCTCGTCGAAGACGAGGCGCTGCGCGCTGCGCGGCTCGCGCTTTGCGCCGCGGTGCGCCAGACGCTCGCCAACGGCCTGTCGCTGGTCGGAGTCAGCGCCCCGGAGAAGATGTGAGCATGGCTATCCGAAGACCGAGAAAAGTTCCGGCCACACGCAAGCATTCTGCGGGCGGCTTCATGCTGGGCATGTTCGTCGGGCTGATCGCGGGCCTTGCCGTTTCGCTCGCCATCGCCTTCTATCTGAACAAGACCCCGGTGCCCTTCCTCACCGCGAAAGCCAAGCAATCCGAGCGGGACACCGCCGCGGGCAAGGCCCCGGCGATCGCCGGACTACCCCAAGGCGCGGTCGCGGCCGTTCCGGCCGAGAAGCCCAAGTTCGACTTCTACAAGATCCTCCCCGGGCAGGAAGAGCCGGTGTCGGAAAGGGAGCTGCGCGACCGGATGAAGTCGGGCCGCGGTCAACAGGATGGCCCGAAGGACGTTTATTTCATCCAGGCGGGCTCGTTCCAGAACCCGGCGGACGCCGACAACCAGAAGGCCCGGCTCGCGATCCTCGGCTTCGAGTCGAGCGTCGAGCCGGCGAACCTTCCCGATAAGGGGACCTGGTACCGCGTGCGCCTGGGGCCGTACAACAAGCTCGACGAGATCAACCGTATCCGCTCGGCGCTGGCGCAGAACAACATCGACGCCAGCCTGGTGAAGATCAAGGAGCAGCCGTAGGCATGAGAAGACTGATCGCGGTCGTCCTGGCAACCTTCCTGGCGCTGCCGCTTGGCGCCGGCGCGCAGCAAATCCAGTACGGCGAGCTCAATCCGCCGCAGCCGGTCGAGAACACGGGCAAGATCGAGGTGGTCGAGTTCTTCTGGTACGGCTGCCCGCACTGCTACAGCCTCGAGCCTTACATCGAAACCTGGCTGAAGAAGCTGCCGCCGGACGTGGCGTTCCGCCGGGTGCCGGCGGTGTTCAACTCGCGCTGGGGCCACGATGCGGCCATCTTCTACACCCTCGAGGCGATGGGACTGCTCGACAAGCTTCATCGACCGCTCTTCGACGCCATCCACAAGTCGAACCTGCGTACCGACAGCGAAGCCGCCTTCAGCGAGTGGCTGCAGAAGAACGGCGTCGATCCGAAGAAATTCATGGACACCATGAAGTCCTTCGGCGTGCAGAGCAAGCTGCGGCGCGCAACGCAGCAGACCGTGGCCTACAAGATCGACGGCACGCCGGCCATGGCAGTCGCCGGCCGCTACACCGTGAGCGCCGATCAGGGCCGCACTCAGCAGGGCATGCTGCAGGCGGTCGACGGCCTGGTCGCCCTGGCGCGCAAGCAGA
>DASYPG010000368.1:0-4215 GCA_036006885.1 Burkholderiales bacterium
CGAAGAACTTTGGTGGAAAGCGCGGGGCGATGGTCGCTTCTTGCTTCCGAGCGCACCGACGACGTCGAAGCGGTCGCACGCGCGCTCCTCAAGCGTTATGGGATCGTGTTCCGTTCCATGCTGCAGCGCGAATCGCAGCTGGCGCAGTGGCGGGACCTGGTGCGCGTCTACCGCCGCATGGAGGCGCGCGGCGAGATCCGCGGCGGGCGTTTCGTCGCGGGCTTCGGCGGCGAGCAGTTCGCCGCGCCCGACGCGGTCGGCCGGCTGCGGGCGGTGCGCAAGATGGAGCGCATCGACGAGCTCGTGGTGCTGAGCGCGGCCGATCCGCTCAATCTGGTCGGCATCCTCACGCCGGGAGCACGCGTCGCTTCGGTGTACAAGAACAAGCTGCTGCTCAAGGACGGGCTGCCGATCGCCGCGCTCGAGGGCGGCGAGCTGCGCCGCCTCGCGGAGTCCTCTTTCGACGACGATCATCTGAGGAGCCTGCTGGCGCGGCGTTCCCTGCGCTTCCAGCTCAAGCCGCATCTGCGTGCGCCGACCGCGCGCGAGGCCCGGGTGCTTGCCCGGGTCGTGCATTGAAGCGTGCGTTCCTTGCCCTTGTCGCCGGTGCAGTGGCGGGCTGTGTGAGCGCCGGCGCCGATCGCTTCCGTAACAACTATCCGCATCCCGAGAAAACCGGCTTCTGGAAGTGGAAGTGGGAGCAGTGGCGCGACGGGCTGCCGCGCCGGCCCGAGGGCGGCTATCGCTTCGAGACCGCGAAGAGCGATTTCTCCGCCGCACTGAATCCTTCCGTCACCTGGATCGGTCACGCCACGGTGCTGGTGCGAGTGGGCGGGCTCAGCATCCTCACCGACCCGCAGTTCTCGGAGCGCGCCTCGCCGGTGCGCTTTGCCGGGCCAAGGCGCGTGGTGCCGCCCGCGCCGAGCCTGGACGGGCTGCCGCATATCGACGCGGTGGTGATCTCGCATAACCACTACGACCACCTCGATCTCGACAGCGTGACCAAGCTCGCGGCGCAGCCCGGCGGGTCGCCGCGCTTCTTCGTGCCGCTCGGCCTCAAGGACTGGTTCTCGCGCCAGGGGATCGCCGACGTGGTCGAGCTCGACTGGTGGCAGAGCCGGACCTTCAAGGGGCTCGAAGTGCATTTCGTTCCGGTGCAACACTGGTCCAAGCGCACGCTGACGGACGAGAACCTGACACGCTGGGGCGGATGGGTGCTGCGCCATCCCGAGCTTTCGTTCTTCTTCGCCGGCGACGCCGGCTATTCGAAGGATTTCGCCGACATCCGCGCGCGCTTCGGCGGCTTCGACCTCGCCGCGTTCCCGATCGGCGCCTACGAGCCGCGTTGGTTCATGAAGATCATGCATATGAACCCGGCCGAGGCGGTGCAGGCGCACAAGGACGTAAATGCGCGCCAGTCGCTCGCGATCCACTGGGGCACCTTCGACGGCATGACCGACGAAAGCCTCTACGAGCCGCCGCAGCGGCTCGCCGAGGAGCGGCGCAAGGCGGGCCTGAGCGACGAGCAGTTCTTCGTGCTGAAGCACGGCGAAACGCGCTCGCTCGCACACCGATGAAAACCAGCAAACAATGGCTGCGCCGGCACGTGACGGATCCTTACGTTCGCAAGGCGAAGGCGCAGGGCTATCGCTCGCGCGCCGCCTTCAAGCTGCTCGAGATCGACGCGAAGGAGAAGATCCTGAAGCCGGGACAGGTCGTGGTGGACCTCGGTGCCGCGCCCGGCGGCTGGTCGCAGGTCGCGGCCGACAAGGTGAAGCCGGCGGGCCGCGTCATCGCGATTGATCTTCTGCCCGTCGCCCCCATCTCAGGCGTGACGGTGCTGAAAGGCGATTTCCGCTCGGAAAGCCTGCATGAAGCCCTGGGCGGCGCCCAGGCGGACGTAGTTCTTTCGGACCTGTCGCCGAATTTGTCGGGCATCGGGAACGTCGACCAGGCCCGGGCACTCGAAGTGATGGCGGCGGCGATCGATTTTTGCCGCCAATCGCTCAAGCCGGAAGGCGTTTTCCTCGCCAAGGCATTCCACGGCGAGGCATTCGACGCGCTTTTGGCGCGGTTCAAGGCGAGCTTCAAGAAGGTAAAAGTCGTAAAACCCCTCGCATCCCGGGGTGAATCTGCGGAGACTTATGTGCTTGCCCGGATTATTTCGGGATAGCCCCGGGCGGTAGGGGCGTGTACGATGGCCCTAGCTGCCGCGGCAAAAGAGGAGCAAAGTCATTGAACAATATGCTTAAGAACCTGGTCATCTGGCTCGTTATCGGGCTGGTTCTGATGACCGTGTTCAACCAGTTCAATACCCGCCAGTCGGCCCAGGCGCCGATGGAGTATTCCCAGTTCCTGGAAGAGGTGAAGGCCCAGCGCATCGCCAAAGTGACGATCGAAGGCCGCCAGCTCAAGGCGACCACAACCGAGGGCAAGCGCGTCGTCAGCTACTCGCCCGGGGACATCTGGCTCGTCTCGGACCTCCTCAAGTACGGCGTCAAGGTCGAGGCCAAGCCGGAGGAGGAGCCCTCGCTCCTCATGAACATCTTCGTCTCCTGGTTCCCGATGCTGCTGCTCATCGGGGTGTGGATCTTCTTCATGCGCCAGATGCAGGGAGGCGGACGCGGCGGCGCCTTCTCGTTCGGCAAGTCGCGCGCGCGAATGCTGGATGAATCGACCAACACCGTCACTTTCGCCGACGTCGCGGGCTGCGAAGAGGCCAAGGAGGAGGTGGCCGAGCTGGTCGACTTCCTGCGCGACCCGTCCAAGTTCCAGAAGCTCGGCGGGCGCATCCCGCGCGGCGTGCTGATGGTCGGCGCCCCGGGCACCGGCAAGACGCTGCTCGCGCGCGCGATCGCCGGCGAGGCCAAGGTGCCGTTCTTCTCCATCTCGGGCTCGGACTTCGTCGAGATGTTCGTCGGCGTCGGCGCGGCGCGCGTGCGCGACATGTTCGAGCAGGCGAAGAAGCACGCGCCGTGCATCGTGTTCATCGACGAGATCGACGCGGTCGGCCGCCAGCGCGGCGCGGGCCTGGGCGGCGGCAACGACGAGCGCGAGCAGACCCTGAACCAGCTGCTGGTCGAGATGGACGGCTTCGAGGCGACGATGGGCGTGATCGTCATCGCCGCCACCAACCGGCCCGACGTGCTCGACCCGGCGCTGCTGCGCCCCGGCCGCTTCGACCGCCAGGTCGTCGTGCCGCTGCCCGACATCCGGGGGCGCGAGGAGATCCTCAAGGTCCACATGCGCAAGGTGCCGCTCGCGCCGGACGTGAGGCCGGACATCATCGCGCGCGGCACGCCCGGTTTCTCCGGCGCGGACCTCGCGAACATTGTGAACGAGGCGGCGCTCTTGGCCGCTCGCGGCAACAAGCGCCTGGTCGACATGGACGACTTCGAGCGCGCGAAGGACAAGATCATCATGGGCGCGGAGCGCCGCTCGATGGTGATGCCGGAGGAAGAACGGCGTAACACCGCGTACCACGAGTCGGGCCACACCATCGTGGCGCGCCTATTGCCCAAGACAGATCCGGTGCACAAAGTCACGATCATTCCGCGCGGGCGTGCTTTGGGCGTCACCATGCAGTTGCCCGAGCAGGATCGGTACAGCATGGACAAGGAGCAGATTCTGCAGAACATCGCAGTGCTGTTTGGTGGGCGCATTGCCGAAGAAGTGTTCATGGGGCAGATGACCACAGGTGCCTCCAACGATTTCGAGCGTGCCACCGAGATGGCTCGCCGGATGGTAACCCAATGGGGCATGTCAGAAGCATTGGGCCCGATGGTGTATGGCGAGAACGAAGGCGAAGTGTTCCTCGGGCGGTCGATCACCACTCACAAGAACGTGTCCGAAGCCACCATGCAACAGGTGGACGCGGAGATTCGCCGCATCATCGACCAACAGTACAAGCTGGCGCGCAAGCTTCTCGAGGACAATCGCGAGAAGGTTGAGGTCATGGCCAAAGCGCTGCTGGAGTGGGAGACGCTGGACGCGGATCAGCTAGACGACATCATGGCCGGCCGTCCGCCGCGGCCCCCCAAACCTCCAGCTGTGCAGCCGCAGCCTCCACGCGACAGTGGGCCGAATGCGACAGTGCCGACTGCAGCGCCTGCGCCCGAAGCCAAATAGATGCTGGGCCAGAGGCTATAAGATAAGGGGAGGGGCAGCGCTTGCTGCCCCTCATTTTTTGTTTTTGGCGCCTTGCGCTGCGAGCTG
>DASYPG010000369.1:0-12138 GCA_036006885.1 Burkholderiales bacterium
CAGGACATGATCGCGTCGATCAACGGCGTTGCGGTGCGCCTCGCGCCGGGCGTCCAGATCCGCGACCAGGACAATCGGCTGGTCCTGCCGACCGCGGTGCCCCCGGGCTCGCAGGTGAAGTATCTGCTCGATGAGCAGGGAATGGTTCGCCAGGTCTGGATCCTGACGCCGGCGGAGGCGAATCCGCGGTGAAGAACGAAGCGGTCAACGAGGCGGTTAGCTAGTGGGCAAGGTCTACCTGCGCACGTTCGGCTGCCAGATGAACGAGTACGACTCGGAGAAGATCGCCGACGTGCTGCGCGTGAGCCAGGGCATGGAGCCCGCCGAGCGCCCGGAGGACGCCGACCTCATCGTCTTCAACACCTGCTCGGTGCGCGAAAAAGCGCAGGAGAAGGTGTTCGCGGATCTCGGGCGCGTGAAGCACCTCAAGCGCCAGAAGCCCGGGCTCATGATCGCCGTGGGCGGCTGCGTGGCGAGCCAGGAGGGCGGCTCGATCGTCGAGCGTGCGCCGTACGTCGACGTGGTGTTCGGGCCGCAGACCCTGCACCGGCTGCCGCAGCTCCTCGAGCGTCGCCGCGCCTCCGGACGGCCGCAGGTGGACGTGAGCTTCCCCGAGATCGAGAAGTTCGACCATCTGCCGCCGCCGAGGGTACAGGGCGCTCAGGCCTTCGTCTCGATCATGGAGGGTTGCAGCAAGTACTGCAGCTTTTGCGTGGTGCCGTACACGCGCGGCGAAGAAGTGTCGCGCCCCTTCGACGACGTGGTGCGCGAAGTGGCGGCGCTCTGCGATCAAGGTGTGAAAGAGGTGACGCTCCTCGGCCAGAACGTGAATGCCTGGCGCGGCACGATTGGCGAAATGAGTGCTGGCGCTCCCGCGGACTTTGCCGAGTTGCTGCATTACGTGTCAGAGATAGAAGGCGTTGAGCGTGTCCGCTACACCACGTCCCACCCGCGCGAGTTCACGCAGCGGCTGATCGACGCTCACGCCGCGCTCGACAAGCTCGCGATGCACGTGCACCTGCCGGTGCAATCGGGCTCCGACCGCGTGCTCGCAGCGATGAAGCGCGGCTACACCGCGCTCGAATACCGCTCCATCGCGCGGCGCCTGCGCGCGGCGCGCCCGGACCTGAGCCTGACGTCGGACTTCATCGTCGGCTTCCCGGGCGAGACCGAGGCCGATTTCGCGGCTACGCTCAGGCTCGCCGCCGAGCTCGGCTTCGACGGCTCGTTCTCGTTCCTCTACAGCCCGCGCCCCGGCACGCCCGCCGCAGCGCTGACGGATTCGACTTCCGTAGAGGAAAAGAGCGAGAGACTGCAGCGCCTGCAGGCGCTTCTCGACAGGCAGCATCGGCAAGCGAGCGAAGCCATGGTGGGCACGGCGCAGCGGGTCCTGGTTGAATCGGTTTCAAAAAAAAGAAACTTCGAATTGGCGGCCCGAACCGCCAACAACCGCATCGTCAACTTCCCGGGCGACCGGGCGCTCATCGATGCCTTCGTGGACGTTCGCATCGACGCGGTCGTGTCCCACTCGCTGCGCGGCGAACTGCTGAATGGCGAGTAAGGCCGTCGAGGTCAAGCTCGAGCCGGTCGACAATCAGCGCCTCGCGCGCCTGTGCGGCGCGCTGGACGAGAACCTGCGCCAGATCGAGTCGGCGCTCGACGTCACCATCGCGCGCCGCGCCGGCAAGTTCACCGTGCGCGGCGAGCAGGCGCAGCGCGCGGCGCAGGCGCTGGAGCATTTCTACGAGCGCGCCTCCAGCGACCTGAGCGTCGAGGACGTGCAGCTCGGCCTGACGGAGCTTTCCAGCAATTCCGTTGCAGGAAAGGCGGAGGAGCCACAGCTGCTCACGCGGCGCGCCGACCTGCACGGCCGCACGCCGCACCAGGTTCAGTACATCGAGAGAATCCTCGCCCACGACTGCACCATCGGCATCGGTCCCGCCGGCACGGGCAAGACCTACCTCGCCGTGGCCTGCGCAGTGGACGCCCTCGAGCGCGACAAGGTGAAGCGCATCGTGCTGGTGCGCCCCGCGGTGGAGGCCGGCGAGCGGCTGGGCTTTCTTCCCGGCGACCTGGCGCAGAAGGTCGACCCCTACCTGCGGCCGCTCTACGACGCGCTCTACGACCTGATGGGCTTCGAGAAGACCGGCAAGCTGCTCGAGCGCGGCACCATCGAGCTCGCGCCGCTCGCGTATATGCGCGGGCGCACGCTCAACCACTCGTTCATCATCCTCGACGAGGCGCAGAACACCACGCCCGAGCAGATGAAGATGTTCCTCACGCGCATCGGCTTCGGCGCGAAGGCGGTGGTGAACGGCGACATCACCCAGATCGACCTGCCGCGCGGGCAGAAAAGCGGCCTCATCGAGGCGCGGCGCATCCTCTCCGGCGTGCGCGGCATCGCCTTCACCGAGTTCGGCGCTCAGGACGTGGTGCGCCATCCGCTGGTGGCGCGCATCATCGATGCCTACGAAAAGCACACGCAGGAAGGAGAATAGGGTCGCGGAGAAGCCGCGATCAAATCGTATTCGCGTCCAATACGCCGTTGCGCGGCGAGGCGTGCCGAGCGCCGGATCACTGCGCAGGTGGGCGGCACTGGTGCCGCTCGACGCCACGCTGCGCATCGTCGGCGCGGCCGAAGGTCGCAAGTTGAACCAGCGGCACAAAAAGAAGCCGTACGCCACCAACGTACTGTCCTTCCCGTACGAAAAGGACCGCGGCGACGTGGTGCTGTGCCACCCGGTGATCGCCCGCGAGGCGCGCGCGCAGGGCAAGACGCTCGCCGCGCACTACGCGCACCTGGTGGTGCACGGCCTGCTGCACCTGCGCGGCTACGAGCATGAAAAGAAACGGGAAGCCGAGCGCATGGAGCGCCTCGAGATCCGGCTGCTGGCGCGCGCGGGCTTCGGTAACCCTTACACGGTAGAATGAACTGGCTGCAATGAACGACCCTTCACGGCCCAGCTTGCTCGAGCGCCTGTCGTCGCTGCTCATGCGCGAGCCGGGCGACCGCGAGCAGCTCGTGCACCTGCTGCGCTCCGCGTACTCGCGCAATCTGCTCGACGCGGACGCGCTGTCGATCATCGAGGGCGCCCTCACCGTCTCGGAAATGCAGGTGCGCGACATCATGGTGCCGCGCGCCCAGGTCGACTTCATCGACATCAACGAGCCGGTCGAGACGTTCATTCCGCAAATCATCGCCACCGCGCACTCGCGCTTCCCGGTGATCGACCAGAACCGCGACGACGTGATCGGCATCCTGCTCGCCAAGGACCTGCTGCGCCACTACGCCGGACACGACGACGTCAACGTGCGCGAGATGCTACGCCCGGCGATCTTCGTGCCGGAGGCGAAGCGCCTCAACGTGCTGCTGCGCGAGTTCCGCGCCAGCCGCAATCACATGGCGATCGTGATCGACGAATACGGCGGCGTGGCGGGCCTGGTCACGATCGAGGACGTGCTCGAGCAGATCGTCGGCGACATCGAGGACGAGTACGACTTCGACGAGGCCTCCGACAACATCCTGCCCGAGACCGGCGGCCGCTACCGGGTGAAGGCGCTGACGCAGATCGCAGACCTCAACCGGGCGCTCGGCTCGGCGCTGCCCGACGAGACCGTCGACACCAGCGGCGGCCTGGTCATCTCGCACCTCGGGCGGCTGCCCAAGCGCGGCGAAACGGTCGTGATCGAAGGGGTGCGCTTCCAGGTGCTGCGCGCCGACTCGCGCCGCGTGTACACGCTGCTCGTCGACAAGCCCAAAACATAAGAAAGGGTCTGCCTCCAGTCTTGTGGATCCCGTTTGTCGCGGGCGCGGCGACGGTGCTCGCGTTCGCGCCGTTCGGCTTCTTTCCGCTCGCCTTGCTCACGTTCGCCGTCCTCGTCCACTTCTGGACGGGCGCAACGCCGCGGGGCGCCTTCTGGTCGGGATATGCCTTCGGCCTCGGGCTTTTCAGCGCGGGCGTGTCGTGGGTCTACGTCAGCCTGCATACCTTCGGCGGCATGCCGCTGCCGCTGGCGGCCCTCGCCACGCTGCTCTTCTGCGCCTTTCTCGCGCTTTTTCCTGCCGCGGCGGGTTGGCTCCAGGCACGAATCCCGGCGCAGGCACCCTTGCGCGCCTGTTTCCTGATCCCCGCCGCGTGGACGCTCTTCGAGTGGCTGCTAAGCTGGATCTTCACCGGCTTTCCGTGGCTGTCCGCGGGCTACGCAAGCGTCGGCTGGCCGCTGCAGGGCTACGCCCCGCTCCTTGGAGTGTTCGGTCTTTCCTTCATCTCGGTGTCGCTCGGCGGCATGGCATGGCTGCTCTTTCGCCGGCAACGGCCGCTGGTCTTTGCCACGGCTGCCGTCGCGATCGTCGCCGCCGGGGAAGCGCTGCGCCAGGTCCACTGGACCGAGCCCGCGGGCGAGCCGGTAAGCGCCGCCCTGCTGCAGGGAAACATCGAGCAGGACCTCAAGTTCCGCCCAGAGCGCTACCCGGCAATCCTCGCAACCTACGTGCGCCTCGCCGAAGCGACCAAGGCGAAGCTGATCGTGTTTCCCGAGACCTCGATCCCACGCTTCCTCGACCGCATCGAGCCCGAGTTCCTGGCCCGCCTCGAGGACGTGGCAAAGCGCAACGGCGGCGATCTGCTCCTCGGCGTGCCCTACCGGACGCGCGACAGCGAATACTTCAACAGCGTGATTTCGCTCGGCACTTCGCCGAGGCAGGCATACCACAAGTCGCACCTCGTGCCGTTCGGCGAGTTCATTCCCCCGGGCTTCGGCTGGTTGCTGCAGGTGATGCAGATCCCGCTTTCCGACTTCTCGCGCGGCGGCCGCGACCAGCCGCCGATCAACGCCGCGGGCCAGCGCGTCGCGGTGAACGTCTGCTACGAGGACGCCTTCGGCGAAGGCATCGCGCGCCGCTTGCCCGAGGCCACGATATTGGTCAACGTGTCGAACGTCGCCTGGTTCGGCGACTCGCTCGCCCCGGCGCAGCACCTGCAGATCGCGCGGCTGCGCGCCGTCGAGACCGGGCGCATGCACCTCGCCGCCACCAATACCGGCATCACCGCCGCGATCGACCGCGACGGCCGAGTGCTGGCGCGCCTTGCGCAGTTCATCGAAGGACGGCTCGAAGTAAGCGCGCAGGGCTATTCCGGCGCGACGCCCTACTCGCGCTACGCCGACTGGCCGGTTGTCGCCGTTTCTCTACTCGTCCTGCTCGGCGCGGTCTTCATCGCCCGCCGCGCAGCGAGCCGGTAAAATCGCCGGCGCCATGCTCACGTTCCAGAGCCTCATCCTCAAGCTCAACGCGTTCTGGGATCGCCAGGGCTGCGTGCTGCTGCAGCCCTACGACATGGAAGTGGGCGCGGGGACCTTTCACACCGCGACCTTCCTGCGCGCCATCGGTCCCGAGCCGTGGAAGGCGGCCTATGTGCAGCCCTCGCGCCGGCCCAAGGACGGCCGCTACGGCGAGAATCCTAATCGCCTTCAGCACTACTACCAGTACCAGGTCGTGCTGAAGCCCTCGCCCGCCGACATCCAGGACCTCTACGTCGCGTCGCTCCGGGATCTGGGCATCGATCCGCGCGAGCACGACATCCGCTTCGTCGAGGACGACTGGGAATCGCCGACGCTCGGCGCTTGGGGCCTGGGCTGGGAGGTGTGGCTCGACGGCATGGAGGTCACGCAGTTCACCTACTTCCAGGAAGTCGGCAGCCTTCCCTGCAAGCCGGTGCTCGGCGAGATCACCTACGGCCTGGAGCGGCTCGCGATGTACCTGCAGGGCAAGGAAAGCATCTACGACCTGGTGTGGACGCCCGGGGTCACGTATGGGGATGTGTATCACCAGAACGAGGTCGAGCAATCGCGCTACAACTTCGAGCTCTCCAACGCGGACATGCTGTTCCGGCTTTTTTCGGATTACGAAGCCGAAGCGAAGCGCCTGATTGAAGCACAGTGCGTGCTTCCGGCCTACGAGATGGTCATGAAGTGCTCGCACACCTTCAACCTGCTCGATGCGCGCGGCGCGATCTCGGTGACCGAGCGCGCCGCCTATATCGGCCGGGTGCGCGCGCTCGCGCGCGCCATTGCGCAGGCCTACTACGAGTCGCGCGAGCGGCTCGGCTTTCCGATGCTCAAGAACGAGCCGCAACCGGCCTAGCGATGAAGGCTACGCTGCTGGTCGAGATCCTGACCGAGGAATTGCCCCCGAAGTCGCTTCGAGCGCTTTCGGAGGTTTTTTTTCAGAACATCTCCAAGGCCCTCAAGGGCGCCCATCTGGCTAGTGAAGGCAAGGGGCGCGCGCTCGCCACCCCGCGGCGCCTCGCCGTGCTGATTCCCGGGGTCGAGTCGGATGCGCCCGACCGCGAGAGCGAGCTGACCGGACCGTCGACCAAGGCCCCTGAACAGGCCGTCGCTGGGTTCGCGCGCAAAGCGGGCGTGGAGGTGAGCCGGCTCGAGCGGCGCACGACCCCCAAGGGCGAGATTTACGTCGCGCGCGTCAAAGCGAAAGGGGCGGTGCTCGCCGAGGTCCTGCCCGGCCTTGCGGAAGAAGCGCTGAAGTCGTTGCCGATTCCCAAGGTGATGCGCTGGGGTGCCGGAGAAGCGCAGTTCGTGCGGCCGGTGCACGGCGTGGTCCTGCTGCATGGCGAGCGGGTCCTCGCCGGCAACGTGCTCGGCATCGGGGTGGGGCGCGAGACCTCGGGCCACCGCTTCATGGGTGCAGGCAAGATCAGCCTCAGGTCCGCGGACGAATACGAAGAGCGTCTTGCCGCCGAAGGCATGGTCACGGCCGATTTCGCCGCCCGCCGCGCGGAGATCGAGCGCCAACTCGAGGAGACCGCCGCGCGTGAAGGCGGCGGACTCGGTCACTACGCCGACCTCCTGGACGAGGTGACGGCCCTCGTCGAGCACCCGAGCGTGTATGCCGGGAAGTTCGACGCCGGCTACCTGGCGGTGCCGCAAGAGTGCCTGATCCTGACGATGCGGCAGAACCAGAAATACTTTCCGCTGTTCGACGCCTCTGGACGCCTGCAGCCGAAGTTCCTGATCGTGTCGAACATGCGCGTCGCCGATCCTCGCCACGTCATCGGCGGCAACCAGCGGGTGGTGCGGCCGCGGCTGGAGGACGCACGTTTCTTCTACGACCAGGACCGCAAGCGGCGGCTGGAGTCGCGGGTGCCCGAGCTCGCACGCGTGGTCTACCACAACAAGCTCGGCACGCAGCTCGAGCGGGTCCAGCGCATCCAGCTGCTGAGCGGCCGGATTGCGCGCGACCTGAAGGTGGACGCGGTGCTCACCGAGCGCGCAGCCTGGCTCGCGAAGGCCGACCTCCTGACCGGGATGGTGGGCGAGTTTCCCGAGCTCCAGGGCGTGATGGGACGCTACTACGCGCTGCACGATGGAGAGCCGCCCGAGGTTGCGGATGCCATCGAGGCGCACTACCGGCCGCGCTTCGCCGGCGACCGGCTTCCGGAGCATCCGGTGTCCTGCGCCGTTGCGCTCGCCGACAAGCTCGACGCGTTGGCGGGTCTTTTCGGCATTGGCCAAACGCCCACGGGCGATCGAGATCCGTTTGGCTTGCGCCGCGCGGCGCTCGGAGTCATCCGCATTCTCGTCGAGCGGAGACTTGGGGTTTCGTTGTCTGATCTGGTGAAAGGCGCATTTGAGGGTTTGGCAGGAAAGCCTGGAGTCGGCGATGCACAGACCGACTTGGAGATGTTCATCTTCGACCGCGCACGTGGTTACTTCCAGGAAACCGGGTATTCCGCCAATGAAGTCGATTCGGTTCTTTGCCTCAATCCCGTCCGCTTCGACCACATCCCAAAGCAGTTGGAAGCCGTGCGCGCCTTTTCGGCCTTGCCGGAAGCCGAAAGCCTCGCCGCCGCGAATAAGCGTATCGGCAACATATTGAAGCAGGCCAAGGTGGTGCCGGCCGACTTTGATCCTGGCTTGATGGTGCTACCGGAAGAAAAAATCTTGGCGGTAGCCTTCGGGCGACTGCGTCCAGACGTTGATAAGGCATATCGCTCGCTTGACTACACCAGCGCGCTCAAGGCGCTCGCCGCCCTGAAGGCGCCGGTGGACGCGTTTTTCGACAAGGTCATGGTGATGGACAAGGACGCCCGAGTGCGCGATAACCGGATCGGCTTTCTGGGCACGCTGCATGGCACGATGAACCGCATCGCCGACCTTTCCAAGCTCGCGAAATGAAGCTCGTCATCCTGGATCGCGACGGCACCATCAACTACGACAGCGACGACCACATCAGGTCGCCCAACGACTGGCGTCCGATCGAGGGCAGTCTCGAGGCCATCGCGCGCCTGACCCAGGCCGGCTACCGTATCGTCGTCGCGACCAACCAGTCGGGCATCGCGCAGGGCTTTTTCGACACCGCGACGCTGATCGCCATCCACGACACGCTCCAGCGCGCTGCGATCCAGGCGGGCGGGCGCATCGATGCGTTCTTCTTCTGCCCGCACTCGGCCGATTCGGCCTGCGCCTGCCGCAAGCCGCAGCCCGGGATGGTCCTCGAGGTGGCGCGGCGCTTCAACGCCTCGCTCAAGGACACCTATATGGTGGGCGATGCGCACCGCGACGTCGCCGCCGCCGCCGCCGCCGGCGCACGCCCGGTGCTCGTGCTCACCGGCCGCGGCCTCAAGACCCGGGAAGAAGGCAACCTGCCGCCCGGAACCGAGGTGTTCGACGATCTGGCCGCGTTCGCCGAGCATCTGGCTCCGTGACGCTCGCGCGCTCGATCCTGTTCGCGGCCGCGCTCCTGGTCGTCACCCCGCCGTACGCCCTGCTCGCGCTCGCGACGTTTCCGCTGCCGCCGATGCTGCGCTATCGCGTCATTTCGGGCTGGTCGCGCGTCGTGCTGTTCCTCGCCCGGACGCTCGTCGGCATCCACTGGAAGGTCGAAGGTCACGAATACCTTCCGGACTGTCCGGCGGTGATCCTGTCGAAGCACCAGTCGGCGTGGGAGACGCTCGCCTTCCAGCAGATCTTCCCGCCGCAGGTGCACGTCCTCAAGCGCGAGCTGCTCTGGATCCCGTTCTTCGGCTGGGGACTCGCGCTGATGAGCCCGATCGCCATCGACCGCTCGCGCGGCGTCAAGGCGCTGCGCAGCATCGCCCGGCGCGGGCGCGAGCGGCTCGATCAGGGCTTCTGGGTGGTGGTCTTCCCCGAGGGCACGCGCGTGGCGCCGGGCGAGCGGCGCACCTACCAGCTCGGCGGCGCCTGGCTCGCCGCGGCGAGCGGCGCGCCGATCGTGCCGGTCGCGCACAACGCCGGCCGGGTCTGGCCGCGCAACGCCTTCATCAAGCATCCGGGAACCGTGACCGTGCGCATCGGTCCGCCGATCGAGAGCACGAACCGCGACCCGAAGGTCCTTAACGCAATGGCTGAGAAATGGATAGAAGAGCAACAGAAGGCGCTTACCTGATCGACTTCGGTGGCCGCTGCATCGATTACCGCTTCGTGCGCCGCCGCCGCCGCACCATCGGCATCACTATCGATGCCAACGGGCTTTCCGTGGCCGCGCCGCTGCGCGCGCCGTGGCGCGAGGTCGAGGCGTTCATCCGGCAGAAGGAGCGCTGGATCAAGCGCAAGCTGGACGAATGGGCCCGCCTGCCGCGCCCGGCGATCGTGCGCGGGCACAGCGGCGAGTCGCTGCCGCTCTTCGGTTTCCCCGTCACTCTCGAAGTGCAGACCGGCGGCCGACGCGCGGTGCACCATCATCGCCACCGGCTGCTCGTGACCGCGCCCTCGGCGCAGCGCGCGGCGAAAGTGCTGATCGGCTGGCTGAAAACCCAGGCGCTCGACAGCCTGACCCCGCGCGCCGCGCACTACGCGGCGCATCTCGATGTCGCGGCCCCGCTCGTTGGCCTGTCCAACGCTCGCACCCAGTGGGGCGTGTGCACCGAGGACGGCACCATCCGCCTCTCCTGGCGCCTGGTGCACCTCGAGCCCGCGCTCGCCGACTACGTCGTGGCCCACGAGGTCGCGCACCTGGTCGAGATGAACCACTCCAAGCGCTTCTGGAGCCTTCTCGCTAAGCTCTACCCAGAATGGCGGCGCGCACGGCACCAGCTCGAGCTCGCCGGCGCTTCGCTACCCATCATCCAAGGAGCCACATGAGAATCCTGCATACGATGCTGCGCGTGGGCGACCTGCAGCGCTCCGTCAAGTTCTACACCGAAGTCCTCGGCATGAAGCTCCTGCGCACCACCGACCGCCCCGAGCAGAAATACTCCCTCGCCTTCGTCGGCTACGACACCGAGGACCGCACCGCCGTGCTCGAGCTCACCTACAACTACGGCGTCGAGCGCTACGACCTCGGCGGCGCCTTCGGCCACGTCGCCATCGGCATGCCCGACGTGGCCAAGGCCTGCGATGGCGTGCGCCGCAGCGGCGGCAAAGTCACTCGCGAGCCCGGCCCGGTGAAGGGCGGCACCTCCGTCATCGCCTTCGTCGAAGACCCCGACGGCTACAAGATCGAGTTCATCGAGACGAAGCGCGCGTAGCTAACATCGTTTTCACGGCCGAAAGCACGCATCATTCCGCCCGGTCGTCGCGCGCTTTGGCCGCATCTTTGGCCAGCTGTCCGACTTTCCTGGACAGTTCACGAGCGAGGTGTCGCTGCATCACTATTCGCAACTCGGGGTTCGCGTTGAGGTACTTCTGCAGCACGCCAACCTGCCAACGAACCGAACGAACCGGCTCCTCGACCACTGCATCGAAGTCCGCCGGAAGACCGCTCAGAATCAGCGCGGACCCTACGAAGTCCCCCGGTCCCATCACGCCGATATCAGATCCACCCCTGGTCACCCGGACGCGGCCGCGGACAATGAGCGGAACGTGGTCTGGAACCTTGCCGCTCTCGATCAACCGCTTTCCGGATTCCTCCGTCGTCCAGGCCCCGATGCCTAGAACCTGCAGCACCTTCCGAGGCGGCACGTCGCCGAAGGCGAGCCGTCGTACTTCCTCCTCTTCAGCCGTCAGCTTGACGGGCTGACGCTCGCGGAAGAGGCGGTATGACTGGAACAGGTTGATTCCCGCAAAACCGACGGTCCACGCGAACGGCGCCCACAATACCGTGGGCTGAAGAAGAAAATACGGAATAGAGACCAGCGAGCCCCCCACCGCGAACATGCGCAACCAAAGGATGTCGCGAACGCTGTAGGCTACGAGCAGCAGGATGTTGGCGGCATGAATGAAATAGTCAGGTGAAAGGCTGTTCATCGGTGTCCAATCTCTCCAGCAGGGTCCGCAAAAGGAAGCAATAAATCGGCCCTCCGCGGCCACGATAGAACGGGGTGTGTCTCGTGCGCTCTGGCGGCGCTGTCAGCTGGACTGCGGCGTAATTAGCGGCGACAGACCGTGGTGCGCGCAGCAGATACTTCTTCTCGACTCATGCGCGCAAGCCCACCAGTCCACAGGCTCAACCATTCTGCATGGTCCTGCCTTTGCCACAGCCACCTCCGAGCTGTTAGCTCGAGGTGTCAACTAAATCGGGGGAAGTTTGGCGTCGGTCAACAACGCGCTGTTAGGCTGCACGACTCGCAACCTTACCTGCCGCCCTGCGCGGTGTAAGCGCCGCGAGGACGACCGCCACGATGAAGAGCGCCGGCACATCGCCAAGCAAATGACCGCGTTCTGCCGGATCGACAATGGCCTGCACGCCCATGATGGCACCGTGAACTATGCTGGACCATACTGTGAACCAAATCAGACTGAGGTGAGCCTCCGGCTCTCTGGATGCCCAAATAAGAAAGATGCCTAGCGTTGCATAGATGCCGACGATCATCTGTTCGTACTCGTGCTGACCCGGCATCCAGGCCCAGCCCGATGGCCAGAACAACATCAGGGGATAAAGCAGCAACGCGATGACGCCAAACACGACAAGCGTGATTTGAAGGTACTTTCGTCGATCTCCCATTACGTCCCCTATAGGCGTTTGTGCAGCCTAACGTCCGCGTTTTGCCGCACCGCATGGAGCGCGGAGCGGCGGCGAGCAGGTGGAATCTTCCCCCGGTTTCATTGACACCCCGGTCGACGAGCCTGCTGTTCGAACGTCGCAGGCGGTACGTACTGCAATGATGAGTGAAGTCGATCCTTGTTGTAAAACGGAACGTAGCTCTTTAGAGCCGCACGCAT
>DASYPG010000370.1:0-7680 GCA_036006885.1 Burkholderiales bacterium
CCCTCCACGGGGTGGTAGCTCAGCTGGGAGAGCGTCGCGTTCGCAATGCGAAGGTCGGGAGTTCGATCCTCCTCCACTCCACCAGATTTCAGCCTTTCGCCGGCGTCGGGCGAACGCCCGCGCGGGAAGGCGCGTCGGCGAGCTCCCTCATCCGCAGCGCATGGGTCCGGCGCAGGAAGAGGATGGTTCCGCCCGCGGTGAGCAGCAGCAGGGCGGACATGATCGGCAGCGCAGCGTCGGCCCGGCCCAGAAAAAACCCGCCGGCGACCGTGTAGACGAACGGCGAAACCTCGTACCAATAGAATTCCAGATCCATTGTCTCCCCCGGGAGCATTCGCAGACGCCTATCCTGCGGCCAGGGCGCCGGACTTGCCATGGCCCCTTGGCCCGTTTTCACACAAGCTCACAGGGGCGTTTGCAAAGCTATTTCAGGCCGCCACCCGCGCTCCCACCCACGCTTCCGGCGCCGGCAGTGCCGGTTCTGGCTTGTTCACGCTGGCACTGCGTGCGCTCCTGCCCGGTCAGCGTGTCGCACAGGCCGCTTGAGCGATCTGGCAGCGGGGCCGCGGTAGCGCCGCTCGTGCTAACGCTACTTTCTTCAGGCGTGCGCGGGCTCGTGCCCCGCATCCCGGCCGAATCCGCGCTCGTTCCGGTCGAGGGAGGCGTCGGCGGAAGCGGCCGCGGCTGCACGTTGCCGCCGACGCCACCGCTGTTGGTGCCGATGTTGGAACCCGACTGCGTTTGCGCGCTGGCGGCGGTGCACGCCACCAGGAGCGCGATTCCGAGGATGTGGAGCTTCATGAGGCGCCTCTCGCGACTGGTTGCGGGTTGTGCTGCAATCGGCGTGCCGACCTGGACAGCGACCGCGCGAGCGCCGGGACGAGGCTTCGACCGCCGGCGCCGTTGCGCTTTGCCGCGGCGGTGGCTCGCCTCGTCCGGGTCTTGAGCAGCGCAGCGACCGCCTTTTCCGTCGCTTTGCCTCCACCTTCACGCTGCAGCGAGTCGCAGAGCTCGCCCGCAAAGTAGCTCTCGAGGATCTCCGGATGGATATAGCACTTGCGGCAGACGGCCGTGGTGTTGCCGAGCGCGCCCGCCACGGTGGCGATCGCCTGCGCGATGTTGCGCTTGCCTTCGGCCTGGGTCGCGCAAGGCCCTTGCGCGTGAAGCGCGCGGGCGGCGAGCACCGTTCCGGCCCAGGTGCGGAAATCCTTGCTGGTGAAATCGTCGCCCGAGATTTCCTTGAGATAGGCATTCACGTCGGCCGACTCGATGCGGCGCGTTTCGCCGTCGTCGTCGACATAACGGAAGAGCTCCTCGCCGGGCAGGTCCTGCATGTGGCGCACGATCGCCGCGAGCCGCCGGTCGGAGAGCTCGATCTCGTGCTCGACGCCGCTCTTGCCGCGAAAGCGGAACCTGAGCCGCGAGCCGCGCACCCGCACCTGCCGCTCGCGAAGCGTGGTGAGCCCGAACGATTCGTTCTCGCGCGCGTACTCCTCGTTTCCGATGCGCGCGCGCGTCGTCTCGAGCAACCGCACCACGGTCGCGAGTACTTTCTCGCGCGGCAGCCCAGGGCGCGCGAGGTCACGCGCGACGCGCCGTCGGATGCGCGGCAGCGCGGCGGCAAACGGGACCAGCCGGCCGTATTTCGTTTCGTCGCGCGCCTCGCGCCAGCGGCGGTGATACCGATACTGCTTGCGCTGCCGCGCGTCGCGCCCGGTCGCCTGGAGGTGGCCATCGTCGGCGCCGCAGATCCAAACTTCGCGCCAGGCGGGCGGGATGGCGAGCGCGCGGATGCGGCCCAGCGTGCGCCGATCGCGCACGGGAGCGCCGTCGGCGCGGCGGTAATGAAACGCCGCACCGCGACGCTGCCGCAAGATCCCGGGCGCCGCATCCGAGACGTAGCGCAGGCCCGCCGCGCGGGCGCTGTTGTAAGAGTTGCCGTTCAGCGGCTTGGCGAGCGCCATGGTCCGGCGGGCTGCAATCGGCGTGCCACGCTACCATCCGGACTATGAGCGCGCTTCGATTCATGGCGGCGGCGCTGCAGCGGCTGGTCGACCGGATGGACCCCCAGGAGGGCCGCTACCGCATGCTGTTCGAGCACAGTCCGCTGCCGATGTGGGTGGTCGATGTCGAGACACAGCGCTTCCTCGGAGTGAACGAAGCGGCGGTGCGGCTCTACGGGTACGGGCGCGACGCGTTTCTGACCATGTCGGCCGACGACGTGCGCATGCCGCAGGAACGCGAGCCTTTCAGGACGTTCCTTCGTCGCGCGTCGGGCGCCGTCATCCGCGGCACGTTCCGCCATCTGAAGAAAGGCGGCGAGCCGATGGACATCGACGCAATCGGCCATCTGGTCATGTGGCGCGGGCGCGCGGCGCGCCTGGTAGTGCTGAACGACATCACCGAGCGCAGACGCACGCAGCGCGAGCTCGAAGTATCCGAAGAGCGCCTGCGCGCGCTTTCGCGCCGCCTCCTCGAGGTGCAGGAGCTAGAGCGCGGGCGCCTCGCGCGCGACCTGCACGACGACGTCGGCCAGGCGCTCACGGCGCTGAAGATCCAGCTGGAGTCGCTCGCGCGCGTCGCCGGACCGATCACCACCCGGGTCGATGAATGCGTCGAGACCACGCGGCATACCCTCGAGCGCGTGCGCCAGCTCTCGCTCATGCTGCGGCCGCTGCAGCTCGACGACCTGGGGCTGGTCGCCGCGCTGCGCTCGCACCTCGACCGCCAGGCGAGCATCGGCGCGCTCGCGCCGCACTTCGATGCCGCCGACGCGCCGGCGGGCATCAGCGCCGAAATCGAGACCGCGTGCTTCCGCGTCGCGCAGGAAGCCGTCACCAACGTCCTGCGCCACGCCGGCGCCCGCAACCTCTGGCTGCGTCTCTACACGGCCGATCGCGGGCTTGCGCTTTCGGTGCGCGACGACGGCGCGGGTTTCGACCTGGAAGCGGCGCGGCGCCGCGGCGCGGCCGGTGCCAGCCTGGGCCTCGTCGGGATGGAGGAGCGCGTGGCGCTGGCGGGCGGATCGCTCGAGCTGCGCTCGGCGCCCGGACAGGGCACGGTATTGCTGGCAACATTCGCGCTGGCCCCTGCCAAAAAGGAACCCGAACGTTGATCCGCGTGGTACTCGCAGATGACCACGCGCTCGTGCGCGCGGGCATCCGCTCGCTCCTCAACGCGATGCAGGACGTCGAGGTGGTCGGCGAGGCCGCGAGCGGCGAGGAGGCGCTCGAGATCGCGAGCCGCGAGCAGCCCGACGTGGTCCTGATGGATATCGCCATGAAGGGCATCACCGGCCTCGAGGCGGCGGCGCGCATGCGCGAGCAGTATCCGGGCGTGCGCGTCATCATCCTGTCGATGCACTCCGGCGAGGAGTACGTGCTGCAGGCGCTGCGCGCCGGCGCCATGGGCTATCTCCTCAAGGACGCCGCCACGGGCGAGCTCGAGCTCGCGCTGCGCACCGTGATCCGGGGAGAGAGCTGGCTCAGCCCCGCGGTTTCGCGCCAGGTCGTGGAGGGCTACGTCCAACGCGTGGGCGGAGACGCCGGCCCCGACGTGCTCACCGCGCGCCAGCGCGAGGTGTTGCGGCTGGTGGCGGGCGGCAAGAGCACCAAGGAGATCGCGTTCGCGCTCAACCTCTCGGTGAAGACCGTCGAGACCCACCGCGCGCAGATCATGGAGCGCCTGGGTATCCGTGACGTCGCCGGGCTGGTGCGCTACGCCCTGCGCACCGGCCTCATCCCCCCGGAGGGATGAGGAAATAGTTCCAGGTCAGGGACCTAAGGGGATTCCCTAAGCGCACCTCAGGGGAACCCCGATACCCCGCCCCGCGGGCGGACCGTAGGCTCGCTAGCATGCAAACCGGTCGTGCGCGCCGCATCGCCATCGCCGACGACAGCCCGACCTTCGTCGACGCGGCGGCGCGTTATATCGCAGCGCTTCCCGGCTACGCGCTCGCCGGCACCGTGCACGCGACGGCGCACGCCCTGACCCTGGTGAGGTCCTCCACCCCCGATATCCTGCTCCTCGACCTCGGCGCGGCACCCGCGCGCGGCCTGGAGCTGCTGCGCCGCGTCAAGGCGCTACCGGCATCGCCGGCGGTGGTGGCGATGACGCTGTTCCGTTCTCCCGAAGCCGCAGCCGCGGCGATCGACGCCGGTGCGGTCGGCCTGGTCGGCAAGGACGGCTTCGTGTCGGACCTCACGCAGCTTCTGGCGCGGCTGTTTCCCGCGGAAATCATCGCGTGAGCACAGCAACCAAGCTGCCGTTCCGCGACCTCGGCGAGCGCGAACAAGCGGTCGCGCAGGCACGCCGCGTGAGCCAGATGTACGCCGCGCTCAGCGCGGCGAACGAGGCCTCCGCTCAGCTCAAGGATGAGCGCCACCTTTACCAGCGCATTTGCGACATCGTGGTGCAGTTCGGCGGCATGCGGCTCGCGTCCGTGCGGCTGCCGCGGCCCGGCACCCATTGGCTCGACACCTGCGCCTACGCGGGCGCCGCGGCGAGCTACCTCGTCGATGCGCGCATCTCGACCGACCCTTCGCTGCCCGAGGGCCGCGGCCTCGGCGGGCCCGCGATGCACGAGAACCGCACGATCGTGTGCAACGACTTCGTCGCCGAACCTCGCCTTGCGCCCTGGCACGCGGGCGCGCGCCGCTTCGGCTTCGCCTCGGTCGCATGCATGCCGCTGCGGCGCGCGCGGGCCGCGGTCGCCATGCTCGCGCTTTACGCCGCCGAAACCGACTACTTCGACCCCGAGCTGGTGACGCTGGTCGAGCGCATGGCCGCCAACGTCGGTCACGCCCTGGATCGCCTCGACGCCGAGCGCCGCATGCGCGAGAGCGAAGCGCGCTTCAGGAGCCTCGCCAACCTCCATGCCGCCTTGAGCTCGGCGAACGAGGCCATCCTGCGCGCAAGCTCGCCCGCCGAGCTCCTCAGCCGCGCTTGCGAGATCGCGGTCGCCGCGGGCAACTTCGTCCTCGGGACCGTTTTCCTGTTCGACCGCGGTGCCGGGCAGCTCAAGCGAGTGGCGAAGAGTGGCCCGGCCGCGGCCTATCCGCTGACCGAATCCCCGATCTACGACTCCTTTGTCGTCGCCGCATGGCAGAACGGCGAGATGATGATCAGCAACGACTACCAGAGCGACCCGCGCACGCGGCGCCGCCGCGAGCATCCGCGTCCCTATCCGCACCACCTGGGCGCCGGCGCGGTGTGGCCGCTCTTCGTCGACGGCGAGGCCGTAGGCGTGTTCTCGCTCCTGCACTCCGAGAAAGACGTGTTCTCGGAAGAGATGACGCAGCTGCTGCAGCGCCTGGCCGATAACATGTCGTTCGCGCTGTCCAACTTCGCGCACGAAGCGCGCCGCCTGGAGGCCGAGCACGAGCTGCGCGAGAGCGTCGCCGAGCGCATCGGCGCCGAGGAGCGCCTGCAGCAGAGCCTGGAGCGCTTCGAGGTCGTAGTACGCGCCACGAACGACGTGGTGTGGGATTGGAACCTGGTCACCGACCAGCTCTGGCTGAACGACAACTTCTGCTCCGTGTTCGGCTACGCGCCGGCCGAGGTCGGCGCCTACCTCGAAGCCTGGACCAACCGCATCCATCCCGAGGACGTGGCGCGGGTGCGGCACGAGATCAGGGGTGCGATCGACCGCGGCGACCGGGTGTGGACCGCGGAATACCGCTTCCGCCGCAAGGACGGCTCGTACGCCGTCGTGCTCGACCGCGGGCTGCCGCTGCGCGACAGCGCCGGTCAGCCGGTGCGCATGATCGGCGCGATGGTCGACATCAGCGATAGGAAGCGCGCCGAGCGCAAGCTCGCGCTGCACGCCCAGCGCCAGGAGATCATCGCGCGCCTGGGCCAGTTCGCCCTCGGCGGCGCCGACCTCGAGCAGGTGCTCGCCGAGGCGGCCCGGGTGCTGCGCGCGGGCGGCTGCGACGTCGCCGCGATCATCGAGCGCGTCGGCGACCGCGGCCACGAGTTCCTGGTGCGCGCCGCGTGCGGCGAGAACGCCGAGGCCTCGGTCGGCAAGAGCAAGGCGCTGCCGCCGCACTCGAAGTGGTCGGCGATGCTCGATTCGGCCGCGGGCGCGGTGGAGCACGACCGCAAGTACTTCGAGGCCCGCGAGGCCGACCGCCCGTGGTCGTTCTGGCTGCGCCGCCTCGGCAGCGGCGTGTACGTCCCCATCCGCTCGGACACCGGGCCGTTCGGCATCCTGATGCTTGGATCGCTGCGCGACGCGGCGTTCGACGCCGAGGACCTCTCCTTCGCCGAGGCCATCGCGCACGTGCTTTCCACGGCGGTGCGCCGCCACCACACCCAGACGCGGCTTGCCTACATGGCGGAGTTCGACACGCTCACCGGTCTGCCCAACCGCAACCTGCTGCAGGACCGGCTCAACCAGAGCGTCGCCCAGGCGCGCCGGCGCCAGTGGCAGGGGGCGGTGCTGTTCATCGACCTCGACCGCTTCAAGCTGATCAACGATACGCTGGGCCACCACGTCGGCGACCGGCTGATCGCCGAGGTCGGCCGGCGCATCCGAGAATGCCTGCGCGCCGGCGACACCGTGGGCCGCGTGAGCGGCGACGAGTTCGGCGTGGTGCTCACCGATCTCGCCCAGGCCGACGACGCGGCGCTCGTGGCGCAGAAGATCCTCGACGGGCTGTTGCGGCCCTTCGACCTCGGCGGCAACGAGGCCTACGTCACCGCGAGCATCGGCATCTCGGTGTTCCCGGCCGACGGCAGCGACGCCGAGACGCTGCTCAAGAACGCGGACATGGCGATGTACCGCGCGAAGGAGCTCACGCGCAACGCGTACTGCTTCTTCACCGCCGAGATGAACCAGCGCTCGGTGGCGAAGCTGCAGCTCAACACCGATCTGCGCCGCGCCATCGAGCGCGGCGAGTTCGTGCTGCACTACCAGCCCAAGGTCGACCTGCGCGACGGCCGCATCCACGGCGTCGAGGCGCTGCTGCGCTGGAACCACCCGCAGCGCGGCGTGGTGCTGCCGGCCGAGTTCGTCCCGGCGCTGGAAGACTCCGGGCTCATCCTGCCGGTCGGCGAATGGGTGCTCGGCGAGGCCGCGCGCCAGGTCGGCGCGTGGCGGCGCGCGGGCTACGCACCGGTCCCGGTGGCGGTCAACCTCTCGGCCAAGCAGTTCCGGCGCCGCGATCTCGACGCGCTGATCCGCGCGGTGCTCGCCCTCACGCAGGTGCCTGCGGGCATGATCGAGCTCGAGATCACCGAGAGCTGCCTGATGGACGAGCCCGAGGAGGCGGTGCGCCTGCTCGCCAGCCTGCGCGAGGCGGGGCTCAAGATCTCGGTGGACGATTTCGGCACCGGCTACTCGAGCCTGTCGTACCTCACGCGCCTGCCGCTCACCGCGCTCAAGATCGACCGCGGCTTCGTGCGCGACGTGGCGACGAGCAGCGAATCGGCCTCGATCGTGCGTGCGGTCATCGACATGGCGCACAACCTCGGGTTCACCGTCATCGCCGAAGGCGTCGAAACCGAGGAGCAGGTGGCCTTCCTGCGCCGCCACGGCTGCGACCTCGGCCAGGGATTCCTGTTCGACGCGCCGATGAGCGCGGCCGAGTTTGGTCCGCGCCTAGGGCCCGCCTAACTTCTTCTCGAGCCGGCGCGCGAACACCGTCATTTCCTTCTCGGCCTGGCGGTCGCCCTTCC
>DASYPG010000371.1:0-2038 GCA_036006885.1 Burkholderiales bacterium
ATCGAGGACTCGGTGATCCTGCCGAACGTCGACGTCGGCCGCGGCGTCGTCCTCAAGCGCGTCATCGTCGACAAGGACTGCAGGCTTCCGGCCGGACTCTCCGCGGGCGTGGATCCCGAGGAGGACCGCAAGCGCTTTCACGTCACGCCGAAGGGCGTGACCCTCATTACGCCGCAGATGCTCGGGGCAGCTAGCGCGCGCGCTCCTGCGGCGTGAGCCGCAGGCGCGGCTCGGGGCTCGTCAGGCGCACGCTGTAGCGCGCCTTCCGCACCACGGGCTCGAGTTCGCTCAGGTCCTCCAGCCCGGCGACGGTCGCGATCGGGCGAAGGAGCTCGGCGCCGCCCGAAGCGTCGATCTCTTCCGAAGGGCTGTGCGGGCGGTCGGGATGCAGGTGCTTGAAGAGCGCGTAGTGGACCTCGAGCGGCAGCTCGATGTCCACCGGATCGCCGCGGCGGATCGCGGCGCGCGCGTCCTTCAGGGTGCCGGTGCCCGGCCAGCGCAATGCGACGGTGGTCTGTGCGCGGGTCATGACTTCCTTCTACCCCGGGGCCGCTCCCCGTTCTTGACGCAGATCAACGAGCGCCTCCGGTGGCGGCGTACCGTCAACGCGTGAGAGCGTTGATTCTCCTCGTGCTTGTGCTCGCCGGCAACGCCGCGGCGCAATACAGCCCAGCGGCGCAGGAGGTGCTTGCGCTCGCGCCGCAGCTCCAGGCCTTCGCCGGGTCGAGTGGCAACTTCGAAAACCTCGCCTCCGGCCTGCGCGCGGGCCGCCAGGTGACGCTCGTCACCATCACCCCCGACGGCATGCGCGAGATCGTGTCGTTCACCGCCGCGAAGCCGCTCGCGGCCGAAGAGACGGCCCGGGTGCTCGAGAACGCGCGCTACCACCTGCTGGACCGCGGGCGCGCGGCGCCGAGCGGCTGGGACATCGCCTTGGTGATGATGGGCCACATGGACATCACGCCATCCGGTCCGGTGCAGCAACCGGGCTTGCTCGCGCCGGCCGATCCGCGTAAGCCCATGGTGCTGTCGCTGCATCCCTTCGCCGGCTCGGCCGCGAATTACCGCAGCCTGATGCGCGGCTTGACGCAGGGCTCGGTGGTGGTGCTCGCCGATCCGGTCGACGCCCGTTTCAAGGAGAGATTCGTGCCACAGTGCGCGCTGCCCGAGGCGGAAGCCCGCCAGGTTCTGATTGCCGCGGCGGAGCGGCTCGCGGCACAGCACATCGGCGATCCGCTGATCGACGAACTGCGCGTTGCGGTGGTTCGGGAGCTTGAACCGAAGTGCGGCGCGGCCGCGTCCTGACCGCGCATCAGCGCATCAGCAGCCGCCCAAGCAGGACGGCGAGGACGAGCGCGGTCATCAGCGCGACGAAGGCGGCAACGAACAGGCGCGCCATCGAATGCCACAGGTGGGTGGTGAGCTCGCTCTGGGGGATGCCGATCGCCACGGTCCAGCCGAAGCCGCCGAGCGGCTGAACACCGTGAGCACCGCAATGCCTTCCAGCGTACGGGACTCGATCGCATCCTCACGCGCTTCCTGCATTCGCCGCACCAGCTCGGGGGAACCCTTCAGTCCGACGAGGCGCTCGGCCTCGTGTGTGCGCGCCACGATCGTGCCCTGCGTATCGAAGATCGCCGTGATCCAGCCCTCGGGCAGCCGCTGCTCGCGCAGCAGCGCGGAAAGGGTGCGCGGATCGACGCCGGCGTTCAGCGAGTAGCGGGTCTTTCCGTCGCGGCGCACCGGAACGCCGATCGCGAGGACGGGCTTCTGCAGCACCGGGCCGGTGAAGAGATCAGTCACAACCGGCTCGCCAGTCTGGAAAATGCGCTGCAGCTGCGGCGGATTCCCTTGCGCCGGGAGCGGCTCGCCGAAGCGGCGGGCGGTGTCAGGAGCTGGCGGCCGCTCTCGTCGAGCAGCACGATATTGACCAGGGCCTGCTCCTTGAGCGCTGCCTGCGCCTGGCCGTGGAACGCGGCGAGATCCGCCGACCCGAGCTAAGGCGAGCTCGCGAGCGCGGACAAGGCGAGCTGCGCGC
>DASYPG010000372.1:0-5732 GCA_036006885.1 Burkholderiales bacterium
GGCATCGCCCTCGGCGCGGTGCTCGCCTCCGTGTGGGTCGCGCTCGACCGCTCGGTGCGCGTCATTCCGCTGGGTATCGCGATGGGCCTGGTCGTACTCGTGATGAACTTCGTGACCGACGTGAGGATCGCGGTGGTGCTCATGGTGCTGATCGGCGCGCTGGCGGGATTCTTCGTCGTGCCGATGAACGCGCTGCTCCAGCACCGCGGCCATCACCTCGTCGGGGCCGGCCGCTCCATCGCGGTGCAGAACTTCAACGAGAACACTTCCATCCTGGTGATGATCGCGCTCTACTCGCTGCTGCTCAGCCGCGGCTACTCGATCTACTTCGTGATCACCGCCTTCGGCCTGTTCGTCGCCGGCACCATGTCGATGGTGCAGCTCTGGTACCTGTACAACCGCAGGACCCACCGTGCCGATGTCGAGCGCCTACTTGCGTTCGCGAGGGCGGAGGACCCTCACCAGAAGAAGTTCTAAAGAGAAGCTAGGGTCCGGCGAGCAAAAACAAGATCCGCCCAGGCCTTGGCCTTGTCCGGAAGATTCCTCAGCAGGTAGGCTGGATGGTAGGTGACGATGCACGGGCGGCCGGCGTAGCGGTGCAGCCGGCCGCGCAGGCTCGCGATGCTGGCGTCGGTCTCGAGGAGCGTCTGCGCAGCGAAGCGGCCCATCGCGACGATCAGCTTCGGGTTCACCAGCTCGATCTGGCGCAGGAGGTGCGGCGAGCACTTCGCCACCTCCTCGGGCTCGGGATTGCGGTTCCCCGGCGGCCGGCACTTGAGGACGTTCGCGATGTAGACGTTGTTCCTGCGATCGAGGCCGATCGCGGCGAGCATGTTGTCGAGGAGCCGCCCGGCCTGGCCGACGAACGGATCGCCGAGCCGGTCCTCCTCGGCGCCCGGCGCCTCGCCGATCAACATCCAGTCCGCGCCCGGGTCGCCGACGCCGAACACGGTCTGCGTGCGCGTCTTGTGCAGGCCGCACTTCACGCAGCCCGACACGAGCTGCTTCAGTTCTATCCAATCGTCCGCAGATTCGGTACGGATGGTCGCCTGGCCGGCGTCCTTCGCAACGGACGAATCTTTTCGAAGGCGCCAGATGGGCGCGAGCCCCATCTCGGCGAGGATCGCCTCCCGCCGGCCCATCAGAGCTCGACCGTGTACACGTGCGCGTCCTCGCGCCCGAAGCGCGCCGGATAGTAGTCGCGGCGCACGCCGACGCGCCGGAAGCCGAACCGCCCGTACAGCGCCTGGCCGGCGGCATTGCTCGGCCGCACCTCGAGGAACAGGCTCCTCCCGCCGCGCCGGCGCGCCAGCGCCAGCGCCTCGCGCAGCAGGCCGCTGCCGTGCCCGCTGCGCTGGTGGCGGGCGGCGATCGACAGGTTGAGGAGATGCGCCTCGCCAGCCGCCACCATCAGAATGAAGTAGCCGACGAGCTGGCCTTCGAGCCGCCAGGTGCGGCAATCGTAGGCCGCGCGCAACGAGTCGCTGAAGTTGCCGCGCGTCCACGGGTGCGTGTAGATGGCGTTCTCGATCGCGAGCACCTCGTCGAGGTCGTCTTGCCGCATCACGAGCAGGCGGGGTGCGTCTTTGAGAACAGCGCTCACCGGCCTAGTTCCGCCTTGGTGAAAGCGACTTTGTCGCGCACGTAGACCGGCGCGGCGAGCGCCGCGTCGACGCCCTCGCCCGCGGCGAAGCGAGGCGCGGCGAGGCGCGCCACGGCCATGGCGGTGGGATGCACTTCGGGCAGCACTTTCTTCAGTCCGAGGTTTCCGTACACGGCGAAGCCGTTGCCGGCGCCGGTCCAGTCTCCGGGCGGCACCTCGAGCACGGCCGGGGCGGCGCACCGCGCGGCAACGACTTCACGCCAGCGGCCCTCCCTACGGTCTTCGCGTTGCAGCGCCGCATAATACACTTCGCGCATCCGCGCATCGATGCAGGCCAGCACGCGCGTCGCGCCGGACTCCTCGGCCAGCGCCTCGAGGGTCGACACCCCCAGCACCGGAAGGCCGCGCGGAAAGGCGAGTCCCTGCGCGATGCCGCAGGCGATCCTCAGGCCGGTGAACGACCCGGGGCCGGCACCGAAGGCGACCGCGTCGAGCTGTTCCGGAATTACCTGAAACTTCTCCAAAAGCGCTTGAAGCATGGGCAGCGCGAGCTCCGAGTGTCGGTTGCCGGCCCGCCGCTCCACGCCCGCGATCTCGCCGTCGCGCCAGAGCGCGACGCTGCACCACTCGGTCGAAGCGTCGAGCGCGGCGAATCGCATGGCCAATTCTATATACTGGGGGCATGAAAGAGCACCTGATCGCGGTCATCCCCGGAGATGGCATCGGACGCGAAGTGATTCCCGAAGGCATGCGCGTGCTGGAAGCCGTCGGCGCCAAGCACGGCCTGCGCTTCGCGTGGAAGGAGTTCCCGTGGAGCTGCGACTGGTACAAGTCGCACGGCCGCATGTGTCCCGAGGACGCGCCCGACATCCTGCGCAAGTTCGACGCGATCTACTTCGGCGCGGTGGGCAACCCGGCGCTGGTGCCCGACCACATCTCGGTGTGGGGCCTGCTCATCAACTTCCGCCGCTGGTTCGATCTGTACGTGAACCTGCGGCCGGTGCGCCTGTTCGAAGGCATGCCCTGCCCGCTCGCCGGCCGTAAGCCCGGCGACATCGACTACGTGGTGATCCGCGAGAACACCGAAGGCGAGTACGGCAACGTCGGCGGCCGCATGTACGAGGGGACCGACCGGGAAGTAGTCACGCAACTTGCCACGTTTTCAAGAAAAGGGACCGACCGGATCCTGAAGTACGCGTTCGAGCTCGCGCGCAAGCGCGGCAAGCACCTCACGTCCTGCACCAAGTCGAACGGCATCTCGATCACCATGCCGTATTGGGATGAGCGTTTTGCCGAAATGGGAAAAAAATATCCTGATATAAAAATAGATCAATATCACGTCGACGGCCTTACGATCCAGATGGTGCTGAACCCCGACCGCTTCGACGTGATCGTGGCCTCGAACCTCTTCGGCGACATCCTGTCCGACCTCGGCCCGGCCACCGCCGGCACCATCGGCATCGCCGCCTCGGGCAACATCAATCCCGAGCGCACCGCGCCCTCCATCTTCGAGCCGGTGCACGGGTCGGCCCCCGACATCGCCGGCAGGAAGATCGCCAATCCGCTCGCCACCATCTGGTCGGGGGCGCTGATGCTCGAGCACCTCGGCCATGCCGAGGCGGCGGCCGAAATCGTGCGCGCGATCGAGCGCGTGATCATCGAGGGTCCCCACACGCCCGACATGAAGGGCAAGGCGAGCACGAGCGAGCTCGGCGGCGCGGTCGCCGAAGCGATCCGCAGCCAGTCGCGCAAAGCCGCTTAGGCGCTCCTCTTCGGCCGCCTGGGTTTCTAGATCGCGTGGGTGACCGTGAAGGTCGCCTCGACCGGCTTCGCGCCCGCCTTGCGCTGGATCAGCACGCGCAGCTGGTACTTGCCCGACCAGGCGAAGTCGAACACCTCGCTGTAGTCCGGGTAGCCGGCGGTCACCATCGGCATCAACGGCTTTTTCTGCACCACGCCCTTCGGATTCTTCACCTCGATTGACACTAGGGCGTCGCCAACGCGCGCGCCGGTTTTCTCTTCCGCCAGGCTGACCAGGATGTGCTGCGAGCCCGGGCCATGGCCTCCCTTGTGCGCGCCGTGCTGAGCGTCGATGTGCTCGGCATCGATGGCGTTGACGATGCCGATGTTGACGACGAGCCCATTCACCGTCTTCTGCGTTTGCGCGGACGCGTGGAGTGCAACAAGCGCACACAGCGATGCGACCGCGACCAGTCCGACCATTCTCATATGGCCTCCTTGGCCTTCAGCTTGCCCCTGGAGCGGACACGAGTGTTGATCCTGGTCAAAAAGCCGCCGCGCCGCGGGGCTAGGCTGAAATCAGCGACCTCATTGACAACGCGAGGAGGGCGAGCATGTTCAAGCACATCCTGATCCCGACAGACGGCTCCAACGTGGCGGCGAAGGCCATCGGCGCCGGGGTGCGCCTGGCGGCCGAAATGGGCGCCAAGGTGACCGGGTTCCACGCCGAGCAGGCGCGGCCGCTGCACCTGCACCTGCACGCCGACGGCTACGCGGTGGAAAAGGACCTGATCGCCGAGCTCGACCGGCGCTCGCACCAGTTCGCCGAGCAGTGCGTCGCGCAGATCGCCCACGCGGCGAAGGCCGACGGCGTCTCCTTCGAGGCGGTGGTGGTGAAGTCCACGCGCCCCTACGAAGCGATCATCCACGCCGCGCAGGAGAGAAACTGCGACGCCATCTTCATGGCCTCGCACGGGTACCGCGGCCTCGACGGCCTGCTGCTCGGCAGCGTCACCCAGCAGGTGCTCACGCACTCGAAGATCCCGGTGCTGGTGTTTCGATAGGCGCCGCCGCGCCCGGCGTAGAATGCCGGGGGGATGCCTGAAGGGCTGCTGTACCACGAAGAGTTCCTGTCGCAACAGGACGAAGCAGGCCTGCTCGCCGAGATCCGCCGGCTGCCGCTCGAGGAAGCGAAATACAAGAGCTTCACCGCTAAGCGCCGCATCGCGGCCTACGGCTCCAGCTACGACTTCGAGACCAACGAGCTCGGCCCGGCGCCGGCGATCCCCGTCTTTCTTTCCCCCTTAAGAAGCCAAGTCGCGACCCTTGTTTCGATCGAAGAAGGCCGGTTCACGCACGCCTTGGTGACCGAGTACCGTCCTGGCACGGAGCTTGGCTGGCACCGCGACATCGGCGCGTTCGGCATCGTGGTCGGGGTTTCGCTCGGCGGCAGCTGCCGCATGCGCTTTCGCCGCTATCCTCCGGCGAAGGGCGCAAAAATCTTCACCCTCGAGCTCGCTCCGCGCTCGGTGTACGTGCTGCGCGACGAGATCCGCTGGCGCTGGCAACATAGCGTCGCGCGCACGAAGGAGCTGCGCTACTCCATTACCTTCCGGACCCCCCGATGAGCGATTTCATCGTCACGCTCGAAGTGATCGCGCAGTTCCAGAACGGCCAGGAAGTCGGGCTGGTCGCACGCATCGGTCGCGCCCAGCCGGAGGGGAAGGGCGAGTGGGTCTGTCCGGTCGAGCTGTCCCCGGTCTACCAGCAGCCGATGAGCGTAAAGGGCGTGGACTCCTTCCATGCCACTTGGCTCGCCTGTTCGCTGGTGCTCAAGCTGCTCGGCCATTTGAAGGGCGAAGGCGTCGCGCTCAAGGCCACCGACGGCAGCGCGTTCCCGCTCGAGGCCTACCTCGCCGGGCTCGACGGCGGGCCGCAAGATGCTGAAGGCGGATAGCGCCCGCAACCGCCTGACCGGCATCGCGCTGGTCTCTCTTTGCTACCTGCTCTTCACGCTGCTCGACGGCACCGCGAAGTGGCTGGTCGCGAGCGTGCCGGTCATCGTGGTGGTCTGGCTGCGCTTCCTCATGCATGCGATCTTCGCCTCTGCGGTGCTGCTCCCGGTGCGGGGCGCTTCCCTGGTGAGGACGAGCCATTGGCGCTGGCACCTCCTGCGCGCGCTCATGTTCGTGCTGATGACCGGGATCAACTTCTGGGCGCTCCAGTACCTGCAGCTCGCGATCACATCCTCGATCATGTTCATCGTGCCGATCGTCACCGCGCTCATGGCCGCGCCGATGCTGGGCGAGAAGATCGACCGGGGCCGCTGGGCGGCGATCGTGGCGGGCTTCGCCGGCGTGCTGGTGATCGTGCGGCCCGGCAGCGCCGA
>DASYPG010000373.1:0-2433 GCA_036006885.1 Burkholderiales bacterium
CGTCAAGGGTTCCCCTAGGGGAGTGTGGCGCCAGAGCCAAGGGGTGTCGCGAATGCGCCAAGGCCGTGAAAAAGCGCCGTAATTCGGCCGCCGGGGCGGCCGCGCTGCATTGCTTCGACCCCCCACAAAGATTACGATAGCCCGCAGGTATGGTGAGTGCATGCGGCACAAACAGGCGGTGGAACGGGCAGACGCGGAAATTGTCCGAATTCGGGGGGCTCGACGGCGTGTAGTCAGGCGGCATGGCGCAGCGCAAGGACGACACCATACTGGAGGCCCAGCGCAGCAAGCTGAAGCCTCCCCCGATGTTCAAGGTCATGCTGCTGAATGACGACTACACGCCGATGGAGTTCGTGGTCGTGGTGCTGCAGAAGTTTTTTGGCATGAGCCGGGAGCGGGCCACGCAGGTGATGCTGAAGGTGCATCGCGAGGGCATCGGCGTATGCGGGGTATATCCGCGCGACGTTGCATCCACTAAGGTGCAGCAAGTCGCGGCATACTCCCGGAAGCATCAGCATCCGTTGCAGTGTGTGATGGAAGAAACCTGAGGACTGGAAGAAGCTGGAGGAAGGTAGCAGATGATTGCCCAGGAGCTTGAAGTCAGCCTGCACATGGCGTTCGTCGAGGCACGCCAGAAGCGCCACGAGTTCATTACCGTCGAACACCTGCTGCTAGCGCTGCTCGACAACCCGACCGCGGCCGAAGTGCTCCGCGCCTGCGGCGCCAACATGGACGAGCTGCGCAAGAACCTGACTCAGCATATCGCCGAGCAGACGCCGCGCATCGCCGCCGACCGCGAGGTCGACACGCAACCGACGCTGGGCTTCCAGCGCGTGATCCAGCGCGCGATCCTCCACGTGCAGTCCTCCGGCAAGAAAGAGGTCACCGGGGCCAACGTGCTGGTCGCAATCTTCGGCGAGAAGGATTCGCACGCGGTGTATTTCCTGCAGCAGCAGGGCATCGCGCGCCTCGACGTGGTGAACTACATCTCGCACGGCATCACCAAGACGCCGCAGGCGCACCAGGGCAAGAACGACCAGGAGTCCGAGCAGGAGGGCCAGGCCGAGACCTCGAACAGCCCGCTCGACAACTACACCCAGAACCTGAACGCGCTCGCGCTTGCAGGGAAGATCGACCCGCTGATCGGCCGCGACCGGGAGCTCGAGCGGGTGGTCCAGACGCTCTGCCGCCGGCGCAAGAACAATCCGCTCCTCGTCGGCGAGGCCGGCGTGGGCAAGACCGCCATTGCCGAGGGCCTGGCGCGCCGCATCGTCGAGGGCAGCGTCCCCGACCTGCTCGCCAAGTGCACGGTCTACGCCCTCGACATGGGCGCGCTCCTCGCCGGGACGAAATACCGCGGCGATTTCGAGCAACGCCTGAAGGCGGTGCTGAAGCAGCTGGTCGACAACCCCAACGCGATCCTGTTCATCGACGAGATCCACACCGTGATCGGCGCCGGGGCGGCCTCGGGCGGGACGCTCGATGCGTCGAACCTGCTCAAGCCCGTGCTCTCGACCGGGCAGCTGAAATGCATCGGCGCCACGACGTACAACGAGTATCGCGGCGTGTTCGAGAAGGACCACGCGCTGTCGCGGCGCTTCCAGAAAATCGACGTGGTCGAGCCCTCCGTGGACGAGACGGTGGAGATCCTCAAGGGACTCAAGACCCGCTTCGAGGCGCACCACAGCGTCAAGTACACGGCCAACGCGCTGACCACGGCGGCCGAGCTTTCCGCCCGCTACATCAACGACCGGCATCTGCCCGACAAGGCGATCGACGTGATCGACGAAGCCGGCGCCGCGCAGCGCATCGCGCCCAAGGCGAAGCAGAAGCGCATCATCGGCAAGGCCGAGATCGAGGAGATCATCGCCAAGATCGCGCGCATCCCGCCAAGGAGCGTGTCGAGCGACGACCGTAGCGCGCTCGCGAATCTCGACCGGGATCTGAAGGCCGTGGTGTTCGGCCAGGACCAGGCGATCGACGCGCTCGCTTCAGCCATCAAGATGGCGCGCTCGGGCCTGGGCAACCCGCAGAAGCCGATCGGCAACTTCCTGTTCTCCGGCCCCACCGGGGTCGGCAAGACCGAGGTCGCGCGCCAGCTCGCCTACTGCATGGGCATCGAGCTCATCCGCTTCGACATGTCCGAGTACATGGAGCGCCACGCGGTGAGCCGCCTGATCGGCGCGCCGCCGGGCTACGTCGGCTTCGAGCAAGGCGGCCTGCTCACCGAGCAGATCACCAAGAAGCCCTACTCGGTGCTGCTGCTCGACGAGATCGAGAAGGCGCACCCGGACATCTTCAACATCCTGCTGCAGGTGATGGACCACGGCACGCTGACCGACAACAACGGCAGGAAGGCCGATTTCCGCAACATCGTCGTCGTCATGACCACGAACGCCGGCGCCGAATCGCTGGCGAAAAACTCGATGGGCT
>DASYPG010000374.1:0-3668 GCA_036006885.1 Burkholderiales bacterium
CAGGCAGCCGGGCCCGCGCTCATCGCCGACGCCGTGCCGCCCGAGTGCCGCGGGCGTGCCTACGGCATCACGATCGGCGCCGTCTACGCCGGCCTCACCCTCGGGCCGATCTTCGCCGGCTTCCTCGTCGAGCTCGCGGGCTGGCGCGCCGTGTTCCTTGCCGGCGGTGCGGTGGTGCTGTTACTGCTCGCGCCGATCCACTTCATGCTGCCCGCCGCCTGGCGCCGCCCGGCGCCGCGCTCGGTTCATGTGCCGAGCACCGCGCTGGTCTCCGCCGCGATGCTCGCCCTGGTCGGCGGCGCGGCGACCGTGCGCGAAGGCGCGATCGGCTACGGCGCAATGGCGCTCGGCCTCGCGCTCCTCGCGGCTTTCTTTTTCCTGCAGCGGCGCGTGGCGCAGCCGCTCTTGAACGTCGAGGTCCTAGGGAGGAACCGAGTATTGAGGAACGCGCTCCTCGTCCAGTCGCTCCTCTACTGCAACGCGTTCGGCACGACCTTCCTCCTTTCGCTGCACATGCAGAGCGTTCTCAACCACAGCCCGAATACCACGGGTCAGGTGATCGCCGTAGGCACGCTCCTCATGGCCGCCATTGCGCCGCTCGCCGGCATCCTCACCGACCGCACCCGCCCGGCCGCGATCGCCAGCCTGGGCGTCGCCGTCGCACTCGCCGCCGCGCTCGCCGCCACCCAGCTCGGCGCCGGCTCGCACCTCGTCTTCGTCGCCCTCGTGCTCGCCGTGCAGGGCGTGGGCTTCGCCTTCTTCTCCTCGCCGAACATGACCATGGTGATGAACGCCGTGCCGCCCGATCGCACCGGCATCGCCTCCGCCCTCACCGCCACCGCGCGCTCGCTCGGCATGGTGACCGGCATGCTGATCGTCGCCGCCCTCGTGTCGCTGAACCTCGGTCATGCGCCCGTGGACGCCGACCCCGCGCGCTTCGTCGCGACGATGCAGCTCTCTTTCTGGATCCTCGCCGCCCTGACCGCCGCCGCGCTGGTGGTCAGTTTGATGCGGGCGCGGTAGCCGCCCTCGGGGTGCCGCTCTGGCGGTAAAAAGTCCTCGGACCGGCACCTATCCGGCGAGCAGGCGCCGCGCCAGCAGCGATCGCATGTCGCGCCGGCCGTCGGCGATCAGCGAGATGAATACACGAGCGGCGTCGACGTGGTAGACGATCCGGTAGGGCTTGAAGAAGGTCTCGCGGTATTCGCGGATACCCAAGGCCAGGAGCTCGGCCGGGTGCGACCCCCGCTCAGGAAACCGCTTCAGCGCGTCGACCGCCTTCTGGATTCGGTCGAGCACGTGCTGCGCCCGGGCAGATCCATCGTGGCGCGCGATCCAGTCGACGATCTCCTCGAGGTCGCGGACGGCGTCCGCCGTCATGCGTACCTCGAACGGCTGCATCAGCCCCGGGCTCGCCTCTTGCGCAGGCCGCGGAACACCTCCTCGGCCGCAACGGTTCTGCCCTCCTCGACCTGTCGACGGCCGAGGGCCAGGATCTTGAGCAGCGCGAGCGTCTCCTGGGTCGCCTCGTAGGTGGCCACGTCCTGCATGACGGCGGTGGCCTCTCCGTTCTGCGTGATGACAAGCGGCTCGCCGCTCTGCTTCAGCTCGCGGATGAGGTCCGCGGCGTTCGCCTTCACGTAGCTGATCGGCTTGATGCGCGCAGGCTTCATGAGACCGAATTTAGTCCTTTATCGGTCCGGCCGCAAGCGAGCGGGATGCCGTTCGAGGCGCGCGAATTTCGGGCTCATGCGGCCTTTTTCCGATAGGGCTCGAAGTTGTGGGTGTCGCGGGTGAGGAGGCTCATCAGCTTCGGGTGCACGAAGAGCTTCTCTTTACCGAAAGCCTGCTCGCGCAGGACGCCGGCGCCGGCCAGCGCCTTCAGGTAGCGCGAGGCGGCCTGCCGGCCGGCGATGCCGGCTTCAACGATGTTGGCGATGCGGCAATAGGGCTGCTCGAAGATCACGTCGACGAGCTCGCGGCTGTAGATCTTGGGCAGCGTCTGCCGGACGTATTCGGCAGTCTCGGTGGAGAGCTTGCGGATCGCGGCGATCTTGGCCGTGGTCCACGCCGCAGTTTCCTCGACACCCCGCAGCATGTAGAGGATCCAGTGTTCCCACGCGGCGTCGCTGGTGACGGCGAGGAGCAGCCGGTAATAGTCGGCCTTATGAGCGATGATGTAGCGGCTGAGATACAGGATCGGCTGCGGCAGCAGGCCTTCCTCCACCAGGAAGAGGCTGTTCAGAATCCGGCCGGTGCGGCCGTTGCCGTCGGTGAAGGGGTGGATCGCTTCGAACTGGTAGTGCCCCACCGCCATGCGCACGAGCGGGTCCAGGCCGGTTTCTTCGTGGAGAAAGCGCTCCCAGTTGGCGAGAAGGTCCCTCAGGAGGGCTTCGCCTTCGGGCGGCGTGTACACCACTTCGCCGGAAGCGTTCTTCGCGAGCGCCGTCCCCGGGACCTTGCGCACCGTCATCCGGGTACCCTTGATCTGCGTGCAGATCGCTTCCGCGGTACGTGTTACGAGGGGGCGCTTTTTTATGGCGCGCACGCCCTCCAGAAGCGCGCTTCGGTACCGTAGCGCTTCCTTGGTGGCCGGGTCGGCGCTGCCGTCTGCCTGGAGGTGCTGGAAGAGCTTGTCTGCCGTGGTGACGATGTTTTCGATCTCGGAGCTCGCCCGCGCTTCCAGGATCGGCAGGGTGTTGATCAGCATCCCGGGATTGGGGATCAGCTCGACCGCCTGCTTGAGCTCCGCCAGCGTCGCCCTCGCCGCAACACATTGCTTAAGAACGGCTTTGGACTCCAGCTCGCCTTCCGGCGGAAGCTTCAGCAGGCCGTTCCAGGGGCGGTCGGGCCGCCAGCGTCTCATGTTCTAAAAAGCCTCTTTTTGCGACACATTCGGAGCTTAGGTCGCTGCCGGCGACACGTCAAGAAATCGTGTCGCAAAAATCGCCGTTTTGCGACACATCACTGAACGCCAGTGGGATGGTGGTGACCGGCATGCTGATCGTCGCCGCCCTCGTGTCGCTGAACCTCGGTCATGCGCCCGTGGACGCCGAGCCCGCGCGCTTCGTCGCGACGATGCAGCTCTCGTTCTGGATCCTCGCCGCGCTGACCGCCGCCGCGCTCGTGCTGAGCCTCGCCCGCGCGGGTAGCGCGAAGCAGTGACCGCCCATTCAGCGCTTCTGCCGGGCGAGAAAGCGATCGAGCTGATCCGCGAAGCGCTTTCGGTCCGTGTTGTCCAGCGCCGCGGGACCGCCCGTCCGCTCCCCCATGCCGCGCAGCTCGTCCAGGTAGTTGCGCAGCGCGAGGCGCTCCTGGATATTCTCGGGAGAATAGAACTCGCCGCGCGGATTGAGCGCGTGCCCGCCCTTCGCGATCACGTCCGCGGCCAGCGGAATGTCCGCCGTGATGACGAGGTCGCCGGGCGCGAGCTCGCGAACGATGTGGCTGTCCGCGACGTCGATCCCGCGCGGCACCTGCACTACGCGGATGTACGGCGACGGCAGTGCGCGCAGAGGCTTGTTCGCCACCAGCGTCATCTGGATCTTCGCGCGCTCAGCGGCGCGGTAGAGGATGTCCTTGACGACCGCGGGACACGCGTCGGCGTCGACCCAGATGTGCATCCGACGTCCGGCGCGGCCCTAGGCCCTACTTCCCACGCTTGAGCT
>DASYPG010000375.1:0-11562 GCA_036006885.1 Burkholderiales bacterium
AAGCGCCTGGCCGAGCTCGAGCTCGCCGTGAACCCCGAGGCGCTTACTCGCGAAGTGGCTTCTTCGCAACGCAGATTCCTTGACCTCGCCAAGCAGCTCTCGGCGAAGAGGGCCGCAGCGGCGCAGGCGCTCTCCAAATCCGTCAACGCGGCGATGCAGCAGCTCGCCATGTCGGGAGGCCGGTTTTCGGTTTCCCTGCGCAAGCTCGACGAGCCCGCCGCGGGCGGCGCTGAAGAAGTCGAGTTCGAGGTCGCCTCGCACCCCAGCCTGCCGCTGCGCCCGCTGGCAAAAGTGGCTTCCGGGGGCGAGCTCTCGCGCATCAGCCTCGCGATCCAGATGGTCGCCGCCAAGGCCTCGCCGGTGGCGACGCTGGTCTTCGACGAGGTCGATTCCGGCATCGGAGGCGCCGTAGCCGACACCATCGGACGCGCGCTGCGCAAGCTCGGCAAGCAGCGCCAGGTGCTGTGCGTCACCCACCTGCCGCAAGTCGCCGCCGGCGGCGACGAGCAATGGTCGGTGACGCGCTCGGGCGTGAAGGTCAAGGTCGCGAAGCTCGACCGCGATGCCCGCGTCGCCGAGCTGGCGAGGATGCTGGGCGGAGCGGAAGGCACGGCTCGCAAGCACGCCGCGGAACTGCTCGACCCCGGCTAGCTGCGGAACGGGCAGTCTTTCTTGGTGCAGTGGGCGTAGAGCGCGAGCGAGTGCCCGTGCAGCTCGAAGCCGCGCTGGCGCGCGACCTCGTTCTGCCGCTTCTCGATCTCGGGATCGTAGAACTCCTCGACCCGGCCGCACTGCAGGCACACCAGGTGGTCGTGATGCCCACCCTGGTTGAGCTCGTACACCGCCTTGCCGGTCTCGAAATGCTGGCGCGAAAGCAATCCGGCGTGCTCGAACTGGGTGAGCACGCGGTAGACCGTGGCGAGTCCGACGTCGATTCCCTCGCCGAGGAGCGCCCGGTAGACGTCTTCGGCGGAAAGGTGGCGCACCTTGCTCGAGTCGAAGAGCTCGAGGATCCTGCGCCGCGGCAGCGTCGCCTTGAGGCCGCTGTCCTTCAGGCTTTGGGCGCTGTCCATTCGGCTACCATTATAGGCGGATGATGCGCCGCCCCCTGGTCCGCAGCCCGATGGTCCGCAGCCTGATCCGCACCTTGTGCGCGGTAACGCTTGCCGCGCTGCTGGTCGCCGGCTGCGGCTTCACGCCGCGCATTCCCGGCGTCACGCCCTACCGGATCGAGATCCAGCAGGGCAATTACATCGCGCAGGAAATGATGGCGCAGCTCAAGCCCGGCATGACCAAGGAACAGGTACGCTTTATCCTCGGCACGCCGTTGGTGACCGACATCTTCCACTCCGACCGCTGGGATTACGTGTACTGGCGCGAGACACCCGCCGGCGCCCGCGAGCGGCGCAACCTCACCGTGCTGTTCGAGCAGGGCCAGCTCGCACGGGTCGACGGCGACGTGGTGCCCTCCGGAGGCCAGACCCGATGAAGATCGCCATTGCCGGAGCGGGCGGCCGGATGGGCCGCACGCTGATCGAAGCGGTCCTCGCCGACCGTGGCTTCGCCCTCGCCGGCGCGTTCGACGTGCCCGGCAGCCCCGCGGTCGGCCAGGAGGTTGGAACGATAAGAATTACTTCAGACCCGAAGACCGCGGCCGCGGCCGACGTGCTGATCGACTTCACCCGCCCGGAAGGCACGCTCGAGCATCTGCGCCACGCCAAAGCCATGGTGATCGGCACCACCGGCTTTTCCGAATCCCAGAGAAAGCTCGTCGAAGAGGCCGCACGGCGCATGCCGATCGTCATGGCCGCGAACTTCGCTGTCGGCGTCAACGCCGCGTACAAGCTCGCCGAGACAGCCGCGCGGATCCTCGGTGACGGCTACGACGTCGAGATCATCGAGGCGCACCACCGCCACAAGGTCGACGCGCCTTCCGGCACCGCGCTCAGGCTCGGCCAGATCGTGGCGAAGGCCTTGAATCGCAAGCTTTCCGACGTGGCGCGTCACGGCAGGGCGGGGGAGACCGGCGCAAGACCCGAGAGCGAGATCGGCTTCCACGCGATCCGCGGCGGCGACATCGTCGGCGAGCACACGGTGATCTTCGCCGGCCCGGGCGAGCGCGTGGAAGTGACGGTGCGCTCGCAAAGCCGCATGACCTACGCCGCAGGCGCGCTGCGCGCGGCCCGGTTCCTGCAGGGCCGAGCGAGCGGTCTCTACGACATGGCCGACGTTTTGGGTCTATAATCCTGCCTTCAATGAAGCGGGAGAGGCGCGTGCCTTTCCCGCTTTTCGCATCCGCGCCCTGAAAACGATGTCCACAGCCGATCCCGCCGTGCTGGTCCTCGCCGACGGAACGGTCTTTCACGGCCGCTCCATCGGCGCGGGCGCCTGCGCGGTGGGCGAGGTGGTGTTCAACACCGCCATCACCGGGTACCAGGAGATCCTCACCGACCCATCGTACTGTCGCCAGCTCGTCACGCTCACCTACCCGCACATCGGCAACACCGGCGTGAACGCGCAGGACGGCGAATCGGCGCGCGTGTACGCAGAAGGGCTGATCGTGCGAGACCTGCCGCGGCTGCATTCCAGCTTCCGCGCCAACGGTGATCTGGCCTCGTACCTCAGTATTGCCGGGGTTCCGGGGATTGCCGATATCGATACGCGCAAGCTCACCCGGATCCTGCGCGAGGAAGGGGCGCAGAACGGCTGCTTATGGGCTTATGACCCGCAACGGCATGCGGGCGACGTCGCCGCTGACGCGCTTGCGAAGGCGAGGGCTTTTCCGGGTCTCGCGGGCATGGACCTGGCCAAGATCGTGACCACCGACAAGCCCTTCGAGTGGATCGAAGGCGGCTGGCGCCTAGGCAGGGGCTACGAAGTTGGGGCGCAAGGCCGCTTCCGCGTCGTCGCCTGCGACTACGGCATCAAGCGCAACATCCTTCGCATGCTGGTCGACCGCGGCGCGCGCGTTACCGTGGTTCCGGCACAGACGCCGGCGCGCGAGATCCTGCGGATGAAGCCCGACGGCGTATTCCTGTCGAACGGTCCGGGCGACCCGGAGCCGTGCGACTACGCGATCGAGGCGATCGGCGAGATCCTCGACGCGACGCGGCTGCCGGTGTTCGGCATCTGCCTCGGCCACCAGCTCATGGGGCTCGCCTCGGGCGCGAAGACCATGAAGATGAAGTTCGGGCACCACGGTGCGAACCATCCGGTGAAGGACCTCGACACCGGGCGCGTGGTGATCACCAGCCAGAACCACGGCTTTGCAGTCGACCCTTCTACGTTGACGAAAAACCTGCGGCCTACGCACGTGTCTCTGTTCGACGGTTCCCTCCAAGGCCTTGCGCGCACGGATCGGCCGGCATTTTGTTTTCAAGGACACCCAGAAGCGAGTCCCGGTCCGCATGACATCGGTTACCTCTTCGACCGGTTCGCCAGGATGATGGAAGAGAGCCGTGCCTAAGCGCACCGATATCAAGAGCATCCTGATCATCGGCGCCGGGCCGATCGTGATCGGCCAGGCCTGCGAGTTCGACTATTCGGGGGCGCAGGCGTGCAAGGCGCTGCGCGCCGAGGGCTACCGCGTAGTGCTGGTGAACTCCAACCCGGCCACCATCATGACCGACCCGCAGATGGCCGACGCGACCTACATCGAGCCGGTCACCTGGCAGACGGTCGCACGCATCATCGAGAAGGAGCGCCCGGACGCGCTGCTGCCCACCATGGGCGGGCAGACCGCGCTCAACTGCGCGCTCGACCTCGCGCGCGAGGGCGTGCTGGAGAACTTCGGCGTGGAGATGATCGGCGCCTCGCGCGCGGCGATCGACAAGGCCGAGGACCGGGAGAAATTCAAGAAGGCGATGACGCGGATCGGCCTCGCCTCGGCGCGCTCCTCGCTCGCGCACTCGATGGGCGAGGCGCTGCAGGTGCAGGCCGGACTGGGTTTTCCCGTGGTCATAAGACCCTCCTTCACCTTGGGCGGGAGCGGGGGAGGGATTGCCTATAACCGCGAGGAATTCGTGGCGATCTGCGAGCGCGGGCTGGAAGCCTCGCCGACCAACGAGCTGCTGATCGAGGAATCGCTCATCGGCTGGAAAGAGTTCGAGATGGAGGTGGTGCGCGATCGCAAGGACAACTGCATCATCGTGTGCTCGATCGAGAACCTCGACCCGATGGGCGTGCACACCGGCGATTCGATCACGGTGGCGCCGGCGCAGACCCTCACCGACAAGGAATACCAGCTGATGCGGGATGCGTCGATCGCCGTGCTGCGCGAGATCGGCGTCGACACCGGCGGCTCCAACGTGCAGTTCGCGATCGACCCGGCCGACGGCCGCATGGTGGTCATCGAGATGAACCCGCGGGTGTCGCGCTCGAGCGCGCTGGCCTCCAAGGCGACCGGCTTCCCCATCGCCAAGGTCGCGGCGAAGCTCGCCGTCGGCTACACCCTGGACGAGATCGCGAATGACGTCACCGGCGGCCTCAGTGGACAATTCATGCCGGCCTCGTTCGAGCCGACCATCGACTACGTCGTCACCAAGGTGCCGCGCTTCGCGTTCGAGAAATTCCCGCAGGCGAACGATCGCCTCACCACGCAGATGAAGTCCGTGGGTGAGGTGATGGCGATCGGCCGCACCTTCCAGGAGTCGTTCCAGAAAGCGCTGCGCGCCCTCGAGGTGGGCGTCGACGGCCTGAACCAGCGCACGCGCGACCGCGAGACGCTCGAGCGCGAGCTCGGCGAGCCCGGCCCCGAGCGCATCTGGTACGTCGGCGACGCGTTCGAGAACGGCTTTACCCTCGAGGAGGTGTACCGCCTCACGCGCATCGATCCCTGGTTCCTCGACCAGATCAAGGAGATCGTCGAGCTGGAAATGGAGCTCGACGACACCACGCTCGAATCAGTTTCGAAAGAGAAATTTCTCTTCCTGAAGAGGAAGGGCTTCTCGGACCGGCGGCTCGCGTACCTCTTCAACACGAAAGAGCAGGCCGTAAGGGAGAAGCGGCACAAGCTGGGGATCCGCCCGGTGTTCAAGCGCGTCGATACCTGCGCGGCCGAATTCGCCACCAGGACGGCCTACATGTACTCCACGTACGAGGAGGAATGCGAGGCGCAGCCCAGCGACAGGAAGAAGATCATGGTGCTCGGCGGCGGGCCGAACCGCATCGGGCAAGGCATCGAGTTCGACTACTGCTGCGTGCATGCGGCATTCGCCCTGCGCGACGACGGTTTTGAGACGATCATGGTCAACTGCAACCCGGAGACCGTGTCGACCGACTACGACACTTCGGACCGCCTCTACTTCGAGCCGCTCACGCTGGAAGACGTGCTCGAGATCGTCGAGACCGAGAAACCCTGGGGCGTGATCGTGCAGTACGGCGGGCAGACGCCGCTCAAGCTCGCGCGCGATCTCGCCGCCGCCGGCGTACCGATCATCGGCACCAGCGCCGAGTCGATCGACGTGGCCGAGGACCGCGAGCGCTTCCAGCAGCTGCTGACGAAGCTGAAGCTGCGCCAGCCGCCCAACCGCACCGCGCGCTCGGCCGAAGAGGCGGTGAAGCACGCCGAGGAGATCGGCTATCCGGTGGTGGTGCGGCCGAGCTACGTGCTCGGCGGCCGCGCGATGGAAATCGTGCACCAGCAGTCCGAGCTCGAGCGATACATGGAAAACGCGGTGAAGGTATCGAACGATTCGCCCGTCTTGTTGGACCGGTATCTGACCGATGCCATCGAAGTCGACGTCGACTGCGTTAGCGACGGGGCCGAGGTGTTCATCGGTGGCATCATGGAGCACGTGGAGCAGGCCGGCGTGCACTCGGGCGACTCGGCCTGCTGCCTGCCGCCGCATTCGCTCGCGAGCCACATCGAGCGCGAGCTGCGGCGCCAGACCAAGGTGATGGCGAAGGCGCTCGAGGTGGTGGGCCTGATGAACGTGCAGTACGCGATCCAGCGCGACACGGTGTACGTGCTGGAAGTGAACCCGCGCGCCTCGCGCACCGTGCCGTATGTCTCCAAGGCGACCGGCCTGCCGCTCGCCATGATCGCCGCGCGCTGCATGGCTGGAAAAACTCTAAGAGAACAAAATGTAGCGGAGGTGACGCCGAGCTATTTTTCGGTCAAGGAGGCGGTGTTCCCGTTCGTCAAGTTCCCGGGCGTCGACACCATCCTCGGGCCGGAGATGAAGTCCACCGGCGAGGTGATGGGCGTGGGCGAGACCTTCGGCGAGGCGTTCGTGAAATCGCAGATCGCGGCGGGCGTCAAGCTGCCGCAGGGGGGCCGCGCCTTCATCAGCGTGCGCGACGGCGACAAGGTGGCGGCGGTGGGCATCGCGCGCGACCTGGTCGAGCTCGGCTTCAGCCTGCTCGCCACGCGCGGCACCGCGAAAGTGCTCGCCTCGCACGGCATCGCGGTCACCCCGGTGAACAAGGTGGCCGAGGGCCGGCCGCACATCGTGGACATGATGAAGAACGGCGACGTGAGCTTCATCGTCAACACGGTCGAGGCCACGCGCACCGCGGTGTCGGACTCGCGCGCGATCCGCACTACGGCCCTTGCCAAGCGCCTCACCTACTACACTACGGTGGCGGGCGCCAAGGCGGCGTGCGCGGGCATGAAGCACATGGCGAATCTCGAGCCTTACCGCCTGCAGGACCTGCATGCGAAACTAGACACTGCGATGGCATCCTGACATGCCCAATTACCCCATGACGCAGCGCGGCGCCGCGCTGCTGCGCGAAGAGCTGCACCGGCTGAAAACGGTAGACCGGCCGGCCAATTCGGCGGCGATCGGCGAGGCGCGCGCGCACGGCGATCTTTCGGAGAACGCGGAATACCACGCGGCGCGCGAGCGCGCGGGATTCATCGAGGGGCGCATCTCCGAGCTCGAGGCAAAGCTCGCCAACGCGCAGGTGATCGACCCGAAGCTGGTCGATGCCGAAGGGCGCTGCGTGTTCGGCGCCACGGTGGAGGTCGAGGACGAAAGCGGCGACGCCTCCACCTGGCAGATCGTCGGCGAGGACGAGGCCGACATCAAGGCGGGCCGCATCTCGATCAGCTCGCCGATCGCTCGCGCGCTCATAGGCAAGGAGTCGGGCGAGTCGGTCGAGGTGCAGACCCCGGGCGGCGTCAAGCGCTACGAAATCATGGACGTGCGCTACGAGTAGCCGCTCGGCATTGGACCTTGGTCCAATGTCGGGTTCGCGACGGTTGGCGCAGGATGCACTTAGGCGCCGAGGGCCGGAATAAGGCGACTGCGGCCCCTGTTAGCGCCCAGGAGTCGGCGCCATGACCAAACTGAGCTGGACCCTTCCTTTCATCTTCCTTTCGGGTTGCGCGGCGTTCACCGACCCGGATGTCACGAACCTCGCGACTTACTGCACCTCGGACACCGGCTACCGCGTCGGCTACCTGTCCAAGGCATACTACGGCGTGTGCCCGAAGGAGACCGAGGGCGCGTTTCTCGCCGGCTTGCAGCGCGGACGCGGTTACCGCGCCGAGCCGCCGCAGGCGTGGCCCTATTACCAGCGCATGGAGCAGACGGAGAAGCAGTTGCTCGCCGCGACGTCCCAGCCCGACCGCGAGCGCCTGAAGGTGCAGCTGGCTGAAGCGGAGTGGTGGGCGATCCATATCGCAACCTGCCCGTGCTCGTATGCGGGCGGCGGCCAGAAATAGCGGAGGTTTCCTTGACGCCGGTGCAGCGGGTTCTAGTACTGTCAGTCGCCTTGGCCGGATGCGCAATCGACCGGCCCAAGCCGGAGAATCTTGCCCGGTACTGCACCGCGGAGAACGCCTATCTGCTCGGCTCGCAGGCTCGCGCCTACTTCGGGGACTGCCCCAAGGAGACCGAGGCGCAGTTTCTGCAAGGGTTGGCGCGCGGCCGTATGGTGAGGCCGTCGACGCCCCAGGTGCAGCCTTACTACCAGCAGATGGCTGAGACCGAGAAGCGCCTCCTCGCCGCCTCGTCGGACGCCGAGCGCGAGCAGCTGCGCGCCCGCCTGCGCGAGATCGAATGGTGGGCGATCCATCTGCTGAATAACAAGGATGGGATGGCCTAGCCGTGCGCCGCGTGCCAGCTCGCGTCATTCCTTGGCTCTTCCTTTCGGGCTGCGCGACATTCACCGACCCGGATCCCACGAACCTCGCCGCTTACTGCACCCCGGAGACCGGCTACCGCGTCGGCTACCTGTCCAAGGCTTACTACGGAGTCTGCCCGAAGGAAACCGAGGGCGGTTTTCTCTCCGGCCTCGAGCGCGGCCGTGGGTTGCGGCCCTCGCCTCCGGCGGCCTGGCCCTATTTCGACCGCATGGAGCGCACGGAGCGCGAGATTCGTGCCGCCGGCTCGGATGCGCAACGCGCGGATCTGCGGGAGCGCCTGCGCGAAATCGAATGGCAGACGGTGCATATCGTCAACGACCCCGCCTCTTACGCAAAGGACTGACTATGAGAACCGCATTTCTATGTGTGCTCGTGGCGCTCGCCGGCGGCTGCGCCAGCGTGAAAAGCCCGGATCCGTCGCAAAAGGCCGAGTACTGCACGCCGCAGAACGCGTATCGCCTCGGCAGCCAGGCGCACGCCTATTACGGCGTCTGCCCCAAGGAGAGCGAAGGCGCTTTTCTTGCCTCGCTGGAGCGCGGCCGCGCGATCGCCTCACCGCCCCCGTCCGCCTATCCTTACTTCGTGAGGATGCAGACCCTCGAGAAGCAGCTGATCGCGGCCGGGTCGGACGCCGAGCGCACGGGGCTGCGCACCCAGCTCGCGGACGCCGAATGGTGGGCGAATCATCTCTATTACTGCTCCTGCAGCTACTTTCAATAGCGGCATCACGGCTCGAGCTTGAGGTGAAATGACTTCGGTCGGGTGAAGGTCTCCAGTCCGAGCCTGGAGAGCGTGCAGCCGCGGCCGGAATCCTTGACGCCGGTCCACGCGAGCGCCGGGTCGAGATAGTCGCAGCGGTTCATGAACCAGGTGCCGGTCTCGACCCGCTCGCCGATGCGCAACGCCGCTTCCCGGTCGAGCGTCCAGATCGAGGCCGTGAGTCCGTAGCGGCTGTCGTTCATGAGCCCGATCGCTTCCTCGTCGTCCGCGACCGGCTGGATGCCGACTGTCGGGCCGAACGTTTCCTCGGTCATCAGCGCCATGCCGTGGTGCACGTCGATCAACACTTCCGGCGGCAAATAGGGCGTGCCTGCCTGATCTTTCAAATTCAGCAGTTTCTTTGCCCCCTGCTGAACGGCATCGCGAATCTGCGCGCGCACGACGTCGGCGGCGGCGGTGCGCACCATCGGACCGAGGGTGGTCCCGGCCTCGAGCGGATTGCCGAGGCGGTACGCCTTTGCAAGCTCCGCGAAGGCCTCGACGAACGGCTGGAAGATCGAGCGGTGCACGTAAATGCGCTCGACCGCGCAGCACGACTGGCCGGAATTGAAGTAGCTGCCGTCGACCAGGTTCTCGACCGTCGCGGCGAGCGGCGCATCGGCGCGCACGTATGCCGGATCCTTGCCGCCGAGCTCGAGGCCGGTGCCGACGAAGCGTTCGGCCGCGGCGCGCTGCACCGCCTGCCCGCCCTGGACCGAGCCGGTGAACGCGACATAGCCGATGCGCGCGTCGCCGATCACCCGCGCAGTGCTGGCGTGGTCCAGGTGCAGGAACTGGAACACGCCTTGCGGCAGGCCCGCCGCTTCGAGAGCTTGCGCATAGCGTTCGGCCACGAGCGGCGTCTGCGCCGCCATCTTGAGGATCACGCTGTTGCCGGCGAGCAGCGCCGGCACGACCGCGTTCACCGAGGTGAGCCAGGGATAATTCCAGGGCGCGACCACTAGCACCACGCCGTGCGGCTCGCGCCGGATGAAGCGCTCGAAGCCCGCCTTCTTCTGCACCTTCAGGTCCGCGAGCGCCTCTTCGGCGATGCTGCAGAGATAAAGCGCGCGTTCCTGGAAGCCGCGGCGGAGCTCGTTCGGGCTTTGCGCGCGAGGCCGACCCATCTGCCAGGCGAGCTCGGTGCCGAGCTCGTCGGCGCGCGCGACGCACCACTCGACCATGCGGCGCACGATCGCCGAGCGCTCGGCGATCGGCACGCGCTTCCAGCCGCCTTGCGCGCGGACTGCCGCTTCGAGCGCATTCTCCACGGCTTGCGCGCCAGCGAGCTCGCGCTCGACGTAGACCGAGCCATCGACCGGCGTCACGGTGCGCTGCCTCACCGCCGGACCCTCATCCCGGCTCATTTCCCTGCGGGGCGCCGCGGCACGACGAGGTTGCCCACCGAGACCTGGACCGGCTCGTTCCTCTGGTTGAGCGTCGTGGTGCGCAGCTTCACCATGCCCTGCTCGGGGCGGGACTTCGACGGCCGCACCTCGAGCACTTCGGTCTCGATACGCAGCATGTCGCCGGGGCGCACCGGCCGCGGCCAGCGGAACTCGTCGAACCCGGCGCCGACGATGCCGCCCGCCGGCTTGAGGTCGCTTTCGACGAGCAGCCGCATGGTCATCGCGGCGGTGTGCCAGCCGCTCGCCGCGAGCCCGCCGAAGAGCGTCGCCCGGGCCGCGGCGTCGTCCAGGTGAAACGGCTGCGGATCGAATTCGGCCGCGAAGCGCTTGACCCGCTCTTCGTCGACCCGCAGCGTAGCGGAGCCGAATTTCTGTCCGACGGCGAAATCTTCCAGATAGCGCATCAGCGCGTTATGGTAGCGGACGGAGGAGTCCATCGATGCGTTTTCCGCGCCTCTTTCCGGCGTATCTCTTGGCGGCGTGCCTGTTCGCAGCGTGCAGCGCCTTTGCTCAGACCTACCCGGCGAAGCCGGTGCGCGTCATCGTGCCGAGCGCGCCCGGCGGCGGCTACGACTTTGTCGGCAGGCTGCTCGGCGACAAGCTTGGCGCGGAGCTTGGCCAGCCGTTCATCGTAGAGAACCGTGTGGGCGCGGGAACGCTCGTGGGTACGCAGGCCGCCGCGGCGTCGGCGCCCGACGGCTATACGCTGCTCGTGGGCGGGCTCGCCAACATGGCCTTCAATCTCGGCCTGCACAAGGATCCGCGCTACGACCCGGTCGCGGATTTCGCTCCGATCGCGCTCGTCGGCGCTTTTACCTATGCCCTGGTCGCGCGCAAGGACCTCGAGCAATCGACGCTGCGCGAGGTGCTGGACTTTGCGCGCGCCCATCCAGGCAGGCTGACCATCGCCACGTCCGGAATCGGCACCGGCCAGCACATCAGCGCAGTGCTGCTCAAGCGACTCGCGGCGGTCGAGCTGCTCGAGGTGGCCTACAAGGGCGCGCAGCCCGCGTACATCGATCTTCTGGCAGGCCGGGTCGATCTCTTCTTCGACAACACCACGACCGCGCGGCCTTTCATCGCTGACGGGCGGGTGAAGCCGATCGTGACCTCGGGCGCGGCGCGCGACCCGCTGTTGCCGAACGTGCCCACCGGCCGGGAAGCGGGTGTCGAGGGCCTGGTGCTCGACAGCTGGATGGGACTGTTCGCGCCGGCGAAGACGCCCAAGGCCGTGGTGGAGCGCCTGCGGGCCGCAACCCTGAAGGTGATGGATTTGCCCGACACGCGCCAGCGGTTCCA
>DASYPG010000376.1:0-4343 GCA_036006885.1 Burkholderiales bacterium
CGGTCTTCAGCATCACCGCGGACATCAGCGCCGACACGGGCGAGGGCGCGGCGGGGTGCGCTTCGGGCAGCCATATGTGCAGCGGCACGATGCCGGCCTTCGCGCCGAAGCCGGCAAGCGCGAGCGCGAAGGCGACGCTGCCCCAGCCGGCAGGCTGCTGCAGCGCGCGCATCGCGTCGAAGCTGTAATCGCCGGTGCCGGCCTGCAGCGCGCCGAAGCACAGCAGGATGGAGATCGCGCCGAGGTGGGCGATCAGGAGGTAGAGGTAGCCCGCGCGCCGGATCTCGGCGTGCCGGTGGTCGCTCGTCACGAGGAAGAACGAGGAGAGCGCCATGGTTTCCCAGGCCACCATGAAGAAGTAGGCGTCGTCGGCGACGAGCACCAGCGCCATGCTGGCGAGGAACAGGTGGTGGAACAGGCACTGCAGGCCGGGCGCGGCCCCCGTGCCGTGGCGCACGTAACCCGCGGTGTACACCGACACGCCGGCGGCCACCGCAGCGAGGAGCAGCAGGAAGAAGGCGGAAAGCGCGTCGAGCCGGGCATGGAACGGCAGACCCGGCAGGCCGAGCGGGAGCACGCGCGTGCTTTCGCCCCCGCTCAGGGAAGCGAGCGCCGTCGCGCCGAGCGCGAGGCCGACCAGGGCGCCTACCGGGTACAGGACGCGCGCCGACAGGCGCAGGCTGGCGGGAGCGGCCATGGCCGCGGCCCCGAGCGCTAGCCAGGCGCAGGCCGCGGCGAGCACGGCGTCGACGCCGGACAGCCAGCCGCCGAGGGGGAATCCCATGTAAATCATATTATCATGCAATTGCAACAGTGTTATCCTACGGCGCCATGGAACAGCGCACCGCCCGGCTTACCATCCTCGTCGACCCGCGCAAGAAAGCGCTGTTCGAGGAGCTGTGCGCGGCCGAGGACCAGACGCCTTCCCAGGTGGTGCGGCGCCTCATCCGCGAATACATCGAGAAGCGCACGGGCCGGCCTTGGGAGCCGCCGGAGGGCCAAAGGAAGCGGCGCTAGGCGCGCAGGATCGCGGTCGCGATGAGAAGGCCGAGCAGCAGCGCGCCGCCGACCAGCAGCCAGTCGCGGCGGCGCCAGCCGCGGAGGTCAGGCGGCCTGAGCGAGCTCATCGCCTGCGTCGCCGACACCGAATCCGACAGCGTGGTCGACGCGCCGGTGAGCGTGGCCAGCCGCTGGGTTGCCTCGGCCGAGTCGAACGAGTGCGCCAGCCCGCGCGCCGGCGGATCGGTGCCCTCGCCGCGGGTCGAATCGTCCTGGCGTGTGCGGTTCACCGTCTGCGCCATGACGACCGACTGGGCCTGGGTGAGCGCGAGCTCCGGCTGGGTGCCGGTGGCGAGGCCGCCAGCCGCGGCGAGCCCCGCTGTGCCCAGACCCAAGGGCCGCAGCGGCTGCGTGATCGACGCGGGCGAGGCGATCTGGCGCTCGCAGTTGCGCAGGTCGTTCGCCAGCTCCTGCGCGCTCTGATAGCGCTCTTCGAGCGGCTTGGCGAGCATCTTGGCGACGATGAAGTTGAGCAGCTCGGGCACCGCCGGGTTCACCGCGCTCGGCGCCGGCGGCGCGAAGTTCACGATCTGGTACATGAGCGCCGTCACGTTCTCGCCGCTGAACGGGACGCTCCCGGTGAGGGTCTCGTACACGATGACACCGAGCGAGAAGATGTCGGAGCGGTGGTCGGCGCGCTTGCCGATCACCTGCTCCGGGGACATGTACTTCGGCGAGCCGAGCATCATGCCGCTCTGCGTGAGCTCGTCGTTGCTCGCGCGCATGCGCGCGATGCCGAAGTCGGTGATCTTCACCGGCCCGTCGGAGAGCACCATAATGTTGGCCGGCTTGACGTCACGGTGCACCACGCCGTGCTGGTGCGCATAGGCGAGACCCTCGGCGACCTGCGCGGCGATCGACACCGCCTGCGACACCGGCAGCGCGCGTCCTTCAGCGAGCAGCGAACGCAGCTCCTGCCCCTCTATGAACTCCATCGCCATGTATGCGACGTTGCCTTCTTTGCCCACGTCGTACACCGTGACGATGTTCGGATGGTTGAGGCTGCCGGCGGCGCGCGCTTCCTGGTAGAAGCGCGCCTCGTACTTTTCGGCGCCGTCGCGCTCCAGCGCCATGTTGACCGTCTTGACCGCCACGGTGCGCTCGAGCGCGGTGTCGGTTGCCTTGTACACCACGCCCATCGCGCCGCGTCCGAGCTCGGACTGGATCGCGTAGCGGCCGAGCTTGCTTGCCTCCATGTCGCGAGCCGCCGGCCGCCTAGCGGCCGGCCTTGACCGATCGGAAGACGCGCCCCCACATGGGGTGGTCCGCCTCCTCGGGGGCGAGGTCCATGCCGGGGTCGATGGCGAGCGCCTTCTTGAACTCCTCGCGGCACTGGCGCTCGCGGCTGGAGACGCAATAGATGAACGCCGAGTGCTTGTAGGCATCGACGCGATCGCGCTCCGGGAGGCCCTGCTGGACCGCGCTCTGCAGCGTCGTCAGCGACTGCTCGTAATCGCCGTCCTCGTACTGCTTGATGCCCGCGCTCAGCGTCTGCTGCGCCTTCGTGGGCTGGAACAGCTTCTGGACTTCGCGCACCGGCTCGGTCTCGCAACCGGCCAGCGCGGCGAGGACAAGCACCATCAGCGGTCGGGTCATTTCTGGAACCTGTGCCTTATTCTTATGGCTTCTCCGGCTTTCACGTTCACCTTTTCCACGTGGCTCGGAAACGTGGAGTTGCGTATCTCTATCGTATGCGAGCCGGCGGGAATATCAAGCGTCCGCAGCGGCGGACTGACGCCACGGCTCTTTCCGTCCACCACGATTTCGCCCCAGGGCAGGACCGCGAGCTCGACGCGGGCGAGCTCGCCCGAGGGCGCCGGCTTGTCGTTCGCCCGCTCGGGCTTCTTTTCCAGGCGCGCCGTGAGCTTCTTCTCGAACTTGCTGTCGGCCTCGGCCGCGGGGCGCTTCTGGACGGCCGAGCTCGAGGAGTCGAGCATGGTCCTTGCCGCGATCGCGCCGCCGACGACCAGGAAAAAGGCGAGCGGCGCGGCGAGCAGCGCCGAACGGCGCAGCCCGAGCGGGCCCATGCCGGCGAGCCAGCCGCCGTCGCGCGCGTGCACCATCGACTCGGTCTGCGCCACCCGGCGCGCCATGGGGGTGCCGCCGACCACCGAGTACACCTCGTGCTCGCGCACGTGCTTGTCGGTGCGCGAGCCCTCGTGGCGGAACAGATTCATGTAGTCGCGCGACAGGCACGACACCACTTCGTAGAACGAGCGCGACACCAGGAGCTGACCGGGGTCGGCGAAGCTCATCACGCGCTGCGCGACGTTGATGCCGTCGCCGATAATGTTCATCTGGCCGTTCAGGTCCTTCACCAGCCGCACCGGCCCGAGGTTGACGCCCAGCCGGACCGGCATTCCCTCGGAAGCCATGTTGCGCACCGCGAGCGCCGAGAACAGCGCGTCCTCCGGATCGCCCATGAACGTGACCGCCGCGCCGTCGCCCGTGTCGAGGATGATGCGGTCGCGTTGCGGCACCTGCTCGAGCGCGGTAGCGAGCGCGCGGTTGAACGCCTGCTTCAGCTCGAGCTGCTCGGCGACCGGCTTCTTCGAATACTCGACGATGTCGAGGAACAGCACGCTGCAGACGAGCGTGCGGCTCGAGCTCTCCACGACGATCTCCGCGGTTGCGGCTCTGCGGCCGCGATACTAACTATTTTACGCGCATGCCGGGTTTCGCTCCGGCGTCCGGGGAAACGAGAAAAATTCCCGGCCCCTCCTCGCCCGAGGCGGCGAGCACCATGCCCTCGGAGACGCCGAACTTCATCTTGCGCGGCGCGAGATTCGCCACCACCACCGCGAGCTTGCCTTCGAGCTCCTCCGGGCGGTACGCGGACTTGACGCCGGCGAACACGATGCGCGTGGCGCCGCCGAGATCGAGCTCGAGCTTGAGCAGCTTGTCGGCGCCCTCGACCGCCTCGGCGCGCGTGATTTTCGCCACGCGAAGGTCGAGCTTTGCGAAATCTTCAATGGTGATTTCGGGGGACACGGCCGGCTCCTTGGCGTTGTGCTGTTGCTTTTCCGCATGTCGCTGCGGCGCGGTCGGCTGAGGCACCGATGCGACATCGAACAGCTGATCGAGCTGCTTCTCCTCCACCCGTTCCGTTAGATGGGCGTAGGGTCGGATTACATGTCCCGAATCGAGTAAGGTTTTCGAGTGACTCCACTCTAAAGCAGGGACGGCTAAGAAGCTCTCTGCTTTGGCGGCCAATGCTGGCAGGACCGGCTTCAGGTAGATAGTTAGCAGCCGGAAGAGGTTAATGGCTACGGAACAGACATGAA
>DASYPG010000377.1:0-3122 GCA_036006885.1 Burkholderiales bacterium
CTGGGCCTGCGCGTCCTTCTTGGTGCCGAGGCGGTCGTTCACGCCCGGGTGGCCCGGAATGAGGCGCTCCCAGTCCATGGCGAGGATGCGCTTGATCGACTGCTCCGCCTCGAGCGGATAGAAATCGATCATGCCGCGGCCCGGGAACGTGCCCACCGGCAGCACGTCGACGACGAACAGGAGCTTCTCCTTGGGCAGGCGCATGACGAGCGTGGTGTCGGAGTGGTTCAGGCCGACGTAGCGAAGCTCGAGCGTGGTGCCGCCGAGCTTGAGGGTGCGGCCCTTGTCGTCGACGGTCTCGTCCGGGAGCGGTGTCGCCGGATCGGCCAGCTTCTCGAGGCGCTGCTTGGCACGGCGGTGCGCGATGATGGTGGCACCAGCGTCCTTGAACGCCTTGCCGCCGGCGACGTGGTCGTAGTGGTGGTGGCTGTAGATGAGGTACTTGATGGGGACGCCCTTGCTGACTTTCTTGATCTCATCGACGTACTGCTGGCCGCCCTGGGGGCGGCCATAGGCCACCGGGTCGGTGGCGATCACCCCCTCCTTGGTTACGACGAAGATCGACTGGTGGTTGCCGTTCCTGAAGATATAGACGTTGTCGGTGCCGTCGACCTTGCGGGTCTCGATCTGGGGCCGGGTCGGCGCCTGCGGCGCCTGCGACCAGGCGGGCAGGGCGGCGGCAAGGCAGGCGAAAATAGCCAGGCTGCGGATCATGGGGTCCTCCTCCTAGGGTTGGGCTGCGAATTGTACAAACAGCGCTTCCCGGCGCGAATTCCCCTTGAAACCGCAGTGCGCCGTTCCCAACTGTCCGGCAAACCACGACCGGTGAACCCAGATTCATGACTGCACAAAAAGAGACGCTAGGCTTCCAGGCCGAGGTGAAGCAGCTGCTGCACCTCATGATCCACTCCTTGTACAGCAACAAGGAGATCTTCCTGCGCGAGCTGATCTCGAACGCGGCGGACGCCGCCGACAAGCTGCGCTTCGAGGCGCTCGCGAACAACGCGCTGTACGAATCGGATCCGGACCTGAAGATCCGGATTTCGTTCGACAAGGCCGCGCGCACCGTCACGGTTTCCGACAACGGCGTGGGCATGTCGCGCGACGAGGTGGTGCAGAACATCGGCACTATCGCGAAGTCGGGCACGCGCGAGTTCTTCGAGTCGCTCACCGGCGACCAGGCGAGCGACGCGCGCCTGATCGGCCAGTTCGGCGTCGGCTTCTACTCCTCGTTCATCGTCGCCGATCGCGTCACGCTCGTCACCCGCCGTGCCGGCTCCACGGAAGCGGTTCGCTGGGAATGCGACATGGCCAACGGGGCGGGGCAGTACAGCATCGAGCCTGCCGAGAAGGCCTCCCGCGGCACCGACGTGATCCTGCACCTGCGCGAGGGCGAGGATGAGCTCCTCGAGGAGCACCGCCTGAAAGGCATCGTGCGCAAGTATTCGGACCATATCGCGATCCCGGTGCTGATGGGCGGCGAGACCGTCAACCAGGCGAGCGCGCTGTGGGCGCGGCCGAAGAGCGAGATCACCGACGAGCAGTACGTCGAGTTCTACAAGTACATCGGCCACGACTTCGAGGCGCCCCTCGCATGGACGCACAACCGCGTCGAGGGCCGCCAGCAATACACGCAGCTCCTCTACATCCCGGCGCACGCGCCGTTCGATCTGTGGGACCGCCACCAGCGCCACGGGCTCAAGCTCTACGTGCGGCGCGTCTTCATCATGGACGACGCAGAGCACCTGCTTCCGGCGTACCTGCGCTTCGTGCGCGGCGTGGTGGATTCGGCCGACCTGCCGCTCAACGTTTCGCGCGAAATCCTGCAGCAGAGCAAGGACGTCGACGCGATCCGAGCCGGCTGCGCGAAGCGCGTGCTCGCGCTGCTCGGCGATCTGGCGCAGAAGGACAAGGAGAAATACGCCAGCTTCTGGAGCGAGTTCGGGCGGGTGCTGAAGGAAGGGATAGGCGAGGATCCTTCCAACCGCGACGAGATCGCGAAGCTGCTGCGCTTTTCCAGCACCAAAAGCGGCAGCGAGACCGAGGACGTGTCACTCGCCGATTACCTGGGACGGATGAAGGAAGGCCAGGACCGGATCTACTACGTCACCGCCGAGAGCTTCCCCGCGGCGAAGGGCAGCCCGCACCTCGAGATCTTCACGAAGCGCGGCATCGAGGTGCTGCTGCTCTCGGACCGGGTCGACGAATGGCTGGTCGCCAGCCTGCGGGAGTTCGAGGGCAAGCCGCTCGTGTCGGTAGCGCGCGGCGAGCTGGGGCTCGACAAGATCAAGGGCGAAGACGCGGCGAAGGATCACGAGATCGGGCGCTACAAGGAGCTCCTAGTCGGCCTCAAGCGCGCTCTCGGCGACAAGGTAAAGGACGTGCGCATCTCGGAGCGCCTCACCGAGTCGCCCTCGTGCCTGGTTGCCGACGAGCACGACATCGGCGGCAACCTCGTGCGCATCCTCAAGGCCGCCGGGCAGAAGGTCCCGGATTCGAAGCCCATCCTCGAGGTGAATCCCGAGCACGCGATCGTCGCGCGCCTTCAGCGCGGCGACGCGCGCTTCGACGCCTGGGCGGGCCTGCTCTTCGACCAGGCACTGCTCGCCGAAGGCGGCCAGCTCGAGGACCCGGCCGGGTTCGTGCGGCGGACGAACGACCTCATGCTGTCGCTAGTGCCAGAGCGACGAGACGAGGCGCCATAGCGCGTCGGACAGCAGGTGCCAGATGCCGAGGACGATCGCGACGCAGACGAGCAGCTCCCGCGTCAGCCGACTGAGCGCTTTGCGCAGTTCGTGAAGGTTCGAACCGAGGGCGGACAAGCGACGCGCCTCCACGCTGACCTTGCGACTCAGGGCTTCGATCAGGCTGCGTCTGCGGTGAGGCACGTTTCATCTCACTTGCCCCCACGGCTATTTCGACATCGCGACCGCGCGGAAGATGCACCGAAGATGTAACCGTGCGTTCTAGAACGCCACGTCCTGCTCGGATTTTCAGTCGAAGCTGACGATCTCCACCCAGTTCGATCCCTTGCCGGTCGGGTACTGCTTCAGCAGCAGCAGCGCGCCGTTGTCCCCGATCGAATAGACCGAGATGGTCTCCGACTTCTCGCCCGTCACCAC
>DASYPG010000378.1:0-5437 GCA_036006885.1 Burkholderiales bacterium
CCTGGCACACTGCCAGGGCCCTTGCCCTTCCCGCTCATTCGAATACCACGTAGACGTTGGCCTTGCGGTAGCTGTAGAAGTCGATGCTCGAGTCGTTTCTTTCCAGCGTGACTGCCAGTGCGGGCGTGAAATTCAGCCAGCGCCACTCCTTGTTCCGCAGCGACGCCTCCAGGGCGATCCGGTTGTCCCTCCGGGTGATGCCGAAGAGCGGATCGTCGGCCGCATATTGCCGGTGCCCGAACGCTATGCCGGCCCGCAGAAGAAGCGGCGCAGGCCGCTCGACGAACAAGTTGATCCCTGGCTCGAGCGTGACGCCGTAGTACGAGTATGGACGTTCCCTGGCGTCGGACAGCTCCAGCGTTGTCTTGAGCAACCCAGCAAGCGCCTGCGTCATGCTCTTCGCCGCCGAGAGCGTGACGCTTCCATAGTTGGCGTCGAGGTAGGAGTAGTACGGGAAAGTGACCCGCCCGACTCTTACTGCGCCGTCGAGCCGATGAACCGCCGATTCTGAAAGCCGGTGGCTCAGCTCAACGTATGGAAATCGGTAGAGGTACTGGCCGCCGAAGGTTCCACCCTCCATACCCGCGCGTAGCTCTCCATAGGAGGCACCCACGCGCTTGGAGAGTCCGCCATCTGCCGTCAGGCGATCGAGCGATTGCGCCGGGTAGTCCAGATACGACGCGTTGAAGTACACGGAAACGCGGCTTTCGCGCAGGATCGGCTCCATGGCCTGGAAGGAATAGCGCAGCCCCGTCACGCGCTCGTTGTCCTTTGGCGGCTCGAAGGTGAGACGGACGCCGCCGATGGTGAACTGGCGCTCCTGCGTGATGTTGCGCGGATTGGAATCCGACACCACGGAGAGCGCGAATCGTGCGTAGCCGTCGACGTCGTCGATCTCGCGGAGAAAAGCCTCGATGTTGTCGTGCACGCGCCACGGCAGCTCGGGCTCGAGCAGCACGGACTTGAAAAGCCGGCGCGACTCGTCGTACTGCTTGAGGTAGAAGAGCGCCCGCGCGAGCTCCAGCTTGACCCGCGGGCTGTCGGTCTTGTGCGTCAGCTCGCGAAAGATGCGCGCCGCGCTCTCGTAGTCGCCCGCCTGCAGCCGCTGGGCGCCTTCGACGAATTCGCGCTGGATCTCGGGATCGGGCTGCTGGGCTCGAAGCGGGGTGACAAAAGCGATGCTAAGCGCGACGACGAGGAGCTTCCGCCGCCACGACCTCATTCACCGCTTTATGCCGCCAAATCCTCCAACCATACGGCTGGTCGTTCCACCGCTGAGCTGGTAGGTCCCTCCGATCTCCTCGGCTTTCGGGCCGTAGAACTTTCCGGACGCGGTACCGCTCAGAGTATCGTTCCGTGTTTGTACCGATCCCGAAAAATTGTTGACGCCCGACGCCCAACTCAACGAGCCCCGGAGGTCGAGCTCCTGGTTGCTGGTTGCAGCGCCGGTTCTGGAATTCACGAGGGTCGTGTCCAGGGTAGTAAATCCAACAGCGCGGTTTTGGAAGTCGACGTTGGCGATCATTGCAGCAGAGCTGGTGGAACGTATTCCAGCCGCATCGATGAAGTAGCCTGAGGCATTGCCAAAGAAGTTAGCGGTTCCCGTCGTGGGCACCGCATTACCGGGCGTGGCAGTGCCGGCGGACACCGCGCCGACCGCAAAGCTGGTCGGATTCGAGTGAACCGCCCAAACGCCGTACGTCTGGTAGTTCCAGCCATTTGCGAACGCGTCGCCGGTGACCGCCGATGCGGTTGGACTCGACGCCGTGCAGACGCCACCGCCGCCGCAGGAGATGCTGTGTCCGGCAGCCCGGTCGAAGGACACGTTGCCTTCCGGTGCTTTGATGGCGAGGGCGCTCAGCGAGCGCTGACTGTCGAAGCCGAGGTTGAGCGTCCCGGAACCGTTGGCTCCCTGGTTGACCGATGTAACCGTGCCGTCGCTCATCTGCGTCCCGCTGACGGTGGTCGCGGATCCGTTCATGATGACGTTTCGGTTGGGCTGAACCGCGGAAAACGAGGTGAACGCGTCCGTTGGTGGAGTATTCGAAGTGGTCGGGTTGGCCGGATTAGTTGGAGTGGTCGGATTAGTCGGAGTGTTCGGATCGGTTCCCTGTGGAGGAGGAGGCGCCTCGCCGAGCGTTGGGGCTCCGCCTCCGCCGCCTCCACCGGTGCCGCAGGCGCCGAGCGTGGCCGCCATGATCAAAAAGGCTGTTGTTCGCAGTGCGGATGCCATAACTTTTCTCCTTACAACGACTACGCAAGAATAGGGCCGCGAGAAATAATCGGTTGGATGAGGAATAAGCGCGGGCACGGTCCGTGTGGACTACCGACGCGCGAGGATTTGCCACTACACTTGTTTCCGCCGATAGGTCGATGACATCGCGCAGTGAAGCGCCTGCTGCAACCCTTCGTTCTCGTCGTCACCGCGTTATTGGCCGTCGCCTACGCGTATCCAGCAGCGCGCCTTGCGAGCGGGCCTTGGGAGCGCGCTGCGCTCGCGATTCCTTTCTTTCTCATCTGGATCGTGCCGGCGCTCTATTGGAGCGCCGAGCGAGACGGGGAGGAGTCGTGGCTCGACCAGGCCGCGCACCAGGCGAGCTACCTCTCGATGGCCTGGGTGAGCTTCATCCTCGTCCTGACGCTGATACGCGACCTCCTGCTGCTCGCCACGGCGGCGCTGCCGCTCGAGCGAGCGCACGCGGTGATCGCCGATGCGGGAGTTCCGACGGTGTCCGTCGTCTCGCTCCTTGCCGTGGCGCTGGGGGCGATCATTGCGCTGCGCGGACCGCGCATCGAGAAACTGGTCATACCCGTGGCGGGCCTCCATCCCGACCTCGAGGGTCTGCGCATCGTGCAGATTTCCGACCTGCACGTCGGGCGCAGTATCCGGCGCGGCTACGTCGAGCGCACGGTCGAGCGCGCACGGAGCCTCGCCCCCGACCTGGTCGCGCTCACCGGCGACATGGTCGATGGGCCGGTCGAGCGGCTCGCGCCGCACGTCGCACCGCTTGCGCTGCTCGCAGAAGGCGGCCACGCGTTCTTCGTGCTGGGCAATCACGACTGCTATTCCGGGGCGGACCCATGGATCGCGCACTGGCGGGAAATGGGCGTGCAGGTGCTGCTGAACGAGCATGCCGTGCTTCGCAAAGGCGCTGCGGCGCTTCTCATCGGCGGTGTCGTCGACCCGGCCTACCGCGCTCGGCGTCCCCAGATCTCGCTCGAGGATGCGCCGGCCGCCGATTTCCGCCTGCTCCTCGCTCACAACCCGAAGCTCGCACCGCTCGGCGCGCGCGCGGGCTTCGACCTGCAGCTCTCAGGCCACACGCACGCGGGGCAGTTCTTTCCTTGGACGCTCGCCGTGCGCCTGGTTCACGCGCCTCACGTCGCCGGGCTCTCGCGCGAGGGGCAGATGTGGGTTTACGTGAGCGCCGGCACCGGGAGTTGGGGGCCGCCCGTCCGATTCGGCACCAGCCCGGAGATCACGCTCATCACGCTCGAGCGCGCTTGAACCTAGGAGATCAAGGGACGCGCGCACTCCCCTGTGCACGCGCGCGTCCCTTTTGCTGCTGCGCGCGCCCCCAATCCTCGCGCGCGTAACGAAAGTAAGGCTCGGAGAATTCGCTGTCGAGTGGGCGGCGCGAAACCTGACCAACGTTTGCGATTGCGCTAGTCGTTCCAGCGGACGGTTTGCGCCCCACGTACGATCGTTTCGGCGTCCTCGGCTAGGAGGAGCCGCCGCTTGACGAGCGCAGCCGCCGAAGCCTCGATGCGCTTCGCGTAACCGGCAGGTGAGCCGTAGCGTGCCTTGACCACGTCCGGAGCATAGGCGACGTAGCCGGCGCCCAAACGGCAGGGATCCTTGTCCACGGTGTTCTGCACCGCGTGCACCCCCAAAGGCACGTCGACTTCGGGCAGGCGGACACCGCCCGCCACGTTGCCGTCCGGCAGCCGCGCCGGCGCGAGGACGATGGCCTTCGGCAGGTGCGCGGGCGCCCTCAGGACGGACGCGTCGAGCGTTTCGGAGGTGAGCGGCATCAGCGCGCTCGGCGGCGGCTCGGTGCCGCGCGCTACCCAGGCGTCGAGGTTGGCGAGCGAGCTGCGCATCACCGGGCGGTAGTCGATTTGCGCGAGCGGCAGCTTGCAGTTGGGATGCGTCGCTGCGGTGTTGAGCGAATGCGACGCGCCAGCGACGTCGTACATGCGCACGTTGGACGGAATCGCCGCGTCGGTCGAGGCGCCTTCCGCCCCGGTTCGGGCAAGCGACGCCCGCAAGCTCAGGTAGTCCGTGGTCATGCTCGTGACGACGATCTTCGGAAGCGGTTCGTTGCGCGAGCGCATCGCCGCGACAATCTGCTCGTAGGTAAACGGCGGCTCCTGCACGCCTCGCAAATCGGGTTGCAGGAAATTGGGCGTCGGGCTCGCCGTGGCGGACGCCGCGCCTTTGCCGGCCTCGAGGATCGGCATCTGGCCCGACGCGCCGGCGTGCAGGTGCAGCCCTGCGAACACCATGCGGCCATCCACCGTGTTGTAGCCGCGGGCAAGGAAGGTCCGCAGGAAGCGCCCGGTCTGCGAGAAGCCGGCCGCGTATGCGCGGTCGATCATCCCCGCGAGGGGATTCGGGCGGCCGGCGTCGTCCGCTTTGGCGTCCCGGAGGAACACGGCGACGTCGCGAACGGCAGCGAATGCCGCGGCTTCTACGTTGCGCTCGTCTCCGGCCGCATCTGGAAAGCGCGGGACGACGATGCCTTCGCCATACTCCCACGTGACGCTCGCGAGCGCGAACCCCCGGCGCTGGAGGAACCCGGTTCCCGCCTCGGTCGAGCCCACTCCGGTCGGCGGCTCGCGCAGCCCGTTGTACAACGCATGCGAGATCACGCGTCCGCGATTGGGCACTTCGACGAGGACGGCGCCGCTCGCGCGCGTAGCCGGGACGATCAGCAGCACGCGCGTCTCATAAACGGGCCTGCGGCCGGCCGCGATGACCTTGTCGATATCAGGGACGCCGTCGGAGCGCGCGATTTCGCCGCGCACCCTCGCCTCGATGCGCTGGAAGTCGATCCCTTCGAAGCGTCCGTATGCAGACTGCTTCTCGATTTCGAAGGAAACCACGCGCGCCTGCACGGGCGTCGCGACGGCCAGAAGGGCAAGCGCGGCGATGCGGATAGCGATCATCGGGAATTCTCGGCGAGTTGGACGCCGCCGCCCGGTGCCACGACGACCTGAAAGCGTGTATCGGTGCCGGCGGCGGGCTTGCCGTCCACATAGAGCTGGCTCTTCACCGGATAGACTCCTTGCGGCACGCCTTGCGGCAGCGAGAATTTGAACGAGGTCTCGAAGCCGCCGCCGCCGGCAACTTGACTGGCGGGTTTCCTCGCCTTGCCTGCCTGCGCACCGTCGGGACTGAAGAGGGTGATCTCCTGCTCGACGTTCGGTTTCG
>DASYPG010000379.1:0-1944 GCA_036006885.1 Burkholderiales bacterium
GAGCGGCGCCGTTCTGCGCGACGCGGCCGAGGCGGCGCCCGGCGAACGGCTGCGCACGCGCCTCGCCCGCGGCGAAGTCGAAAGCGACGTGAAGCGGACCTCCTGATGGGTCATCGCCTCTCGAAGATCACGACCCGCACCGGCGACGCCGGCGACACCGGCCTCGGCGACGGCGCCCGGGTGCCCAAGGACAGCGCGCGCATCGCGGCGCTCGGCGACATCGACGAGCTGAACAGCACCATCGGTTTGCTTCTTTCAGAACAGATCCCACCGGAGGTGCGGGCCGTGCTCGAGCAGGTGCAGCACGACCTCTTCGACCTCGGCGGCGAGGTCTCCATTCCCGGACACTCGCTGCTGACCGAGCAGCAAGTGGAAAGCCTGGAACGTTCAGTCGAGGAATGGAACCGCGCGCTTTCACCGCTCAAGGAGTTCATCCTCCCCGGCGGCAGCCGGGCCGCCGCCGCGGCGCATCTCGCGCGCACCGTGTGCCGGCGCGCCGAGCGCACACTGGTGGCGCTTGGCCGGCATGAGCCGGTCGGCGAGCCTGCGCGGCGCTACCTCAACCGGCTGTCCGACCTGCTGTTCGTCGCCGGCCGCAGCCTCAACCGCGCCGCCGGCGGCGGTGACGTACAGTGGCGACACAAGCGGAAACCCTGAAAATGCCGGACATCAAGATCTACAACGTGGAAGCGCTGGGCAAGCCCCTCGGCCAGTACTCTCACGTCACGCGCGTCAAGGCGAACGAGCACCTCTTTATCGCCGGGATGCTCGCCGCGGGCGAGACCTTCGACGCCCAGTGCAGCGGCGTCTTCAGCCAGATCGAGGCCGCGCTCAAGTCCGCGGGCGCGGGCTGGTCCAACGTGGTCCAGTTCACCACCTATCTCGTGCACTCGCAGGACATCCCGAAGTTCATGCAATGGCGCCTGCGCGAGTTCCCGCGCATGTTTCCCGATGGCCGCTACCCGCCCAACACGCTCCTCGTCATCGACCGTCTCGTCGGCGAGCAGTACCTGATCGAGGTGCAGACCGTCGCCGCGCTCTAGGCGGCGGATTTCAGGTAGGGCAGGCCAGCCCGCTTGACGTAGAGCGTGCACCCGCGCTCGGAGCGCGGATGGTGTTCGGATCCGGTTGGCAAGCGTAACCACCATCCCTGCGAGTACGCGCCTACCTCGTCGGCGAATTCGCCTTCGAGCACGAAGAACTCCGCGCCTTGCTCGTAGGACACCGTTCCCAGATCTGCTCCTGGCTGCCACCGCTCGAGGCGCGTCACGTCCGAGAACCCGGCTTGCCGATAGAGCACCCTATGGGCCACGCTGACGACGGTGGTACTCGGCTCCCACGCGAGCTTGCTGGTATCGAGCACCACGTGGCGCCGGTCGCGGCCGGGGAACTGCCGGAGCTTCACGAACAGCACGCAGCCGGGCTCCGAGAACGGAGCGTGGCGGAAGCCTTCCGGATTGAGGAGAAAGGTGCCTGCCGGCCAGTGGCCATGCTCGTCTGAGAACACGCCCTCGAGCACGAGGATCTCCTCGCCTTCGGGATGATCGTGCGCGGGGAAGCGCGAGCCCGGCTCGTAGCGCACGACCGAAGTCACCTGCCCGGACTCGGGAGCACCCACCAGGTGGACCCGCTTGCGCCACACCGAGCCGCTCGGGCTCGGCACCCACGCCATCCGGGTCGTGTCGGCCACGGCCCGGACGGCGAGATCGCCGTTGACTACTTCTGCTCCTCGACGAACGCCTCTTCGCGCTTCGCGCGAATCGCGGGCAGGGCCACGAGCACCAGCAGGACCGCCGCGGCGACCATGAAGCCCAGGCTGATCGGCTTCTGGAAGAACACGAACGGATCGCCGCGCGAGAGCAGCATGGCGCGGCGCAGGTTTTCTTCCATCAGCGGACCCAGGATGAAGCCGAGGATCATCGGCGCCGGCTCGCACTCGAGCTT
>DASYPG010000380.1:0-2629 GCA_036006885.1 Burkholderiales bacterium
GGCGTCGAGCTTGAAGAGGTGCAGGAATTTCTCGAGCACGTGCGCCGGCGCGGCCGAGCGCTCGGGGACCGCGGGCTCCTGCGTCACCAGGGCGATGGAGAGGCCGTCGCGCTTTCGCACCTCGCCGTCGTCGAGCGCGAGCGTGCCGGCGATCGCGCCGAGGAGCGAGGACTTGCCGGTGCCGTTCCTGCCGATGAGCCCGATCTTCTCGCCCGGCTCGAGCGAGAACGAGGCGGCGTCGAGCAGCGGCAGGTCGCCGTAGGCGAGCGAGGCGTCGGCGAGAGTAAGGAGCGGCACCGGACTGATTCTGCCCGCGAAATCGGGTCAGGCTCCGATCAAAAAGCTCTGGTATTGTGCGCCAGGGAGGAACTCGCATGATCCGATCGATGCGCACGGCTGCCGCTTTCCTGCTGCTCTCGTGGGCGCTGGCCTGTCCCGCGCAGGACTATCCGTCCAAGCCCATCCTGTTCCTGATGCCGCTGCAGGCCGGAAGCGCGGTCGACGTTATGGTGCGCATCGTGGCGCAGAAGATGAGCGACAACCTCGGGCGCCAGATCGTGGTGGAGAACCAGCCCGGCGCCGCTGGCATGATCGGCGCCGAGCGCGTGAAGCGCGCCGCGTCCGACGGCTACACCATCGGCGTGCTGAACGACAGCATCCTCACCATGATCCCGAACGTGCGCCCGGTTCCGTACGATCCGCTGAAGGACTTCACGCCGATCGGCGTGGTAGCCGGGATCACCTGGGTGCTGGTGGCGAACAACGATCTCCCGGTGAAGAGCGTGGCCGATCTCGTCACGCTCGCGAAGAGCCAGCCCGGAAGGATCGACTATTCCTCCGGCGGCGTCGGCAGCCCGCAGCATGTCGCCATGGAAGCCTTCAAGGCAGCGACCGGGATCTACCTGGTGCACATCCCCTACCGCGGCGCGACGCAGGCCGCGCTCGACGTCATCTCGAACCAGGTGCAGGTGCACCTGGGCGCCGTATCGATCGTGCAGCCCTACATCAACTCCGGCCGCGTGCGAGCGCTCGGGGTGCCGAGCGCGAATCGCTCGCCGCTGCTGCCGAATGTGCCTACCATGGCCGAGGCCGGCGTATCCGGGTTCGAATGGCAGACCTGGGCCTCGCTCGTCGCTCCGGTGGGTACGCCCAAGCCGATCGTCGAGCGCCTGAACGCGGAGCTCGTCAAGGCGATCGCCGCGCCCGACGTGCGCGAGAAGCTGATCGCGCAGGGCCTCGAGCCGATCGGCTCGCCGCCGGAGACCGTGACGAAGTGGACGCAGGACGGCCTGAAGCGCATGCGCGTCGTCGTCGATCGCGCCGGAATCAAGCCAGAGTAGTCGCACGCGCCCGAGTGAGCTTCACCCGCATCGACCACGTGATGATCGCAGTCCCGGAGCTGGACCGGGGCATCGACACGTACGCGCGGCTGGGATTCAGCGTGCAGCCCGGAGGCGACCATCCCGGAATCGGCACGCACAACGCCATCGCCTTCAACGAGGAGGACTACCTCGAGCTGATCGCGATCCGCGACCGCAACCAGTACGCGCGCACGAACCCCTGGGGCGGCCTCGTCGAGCTCGTCGAGCGCGGCGGCGGCCTTCGCTATCTCATCGTGCAGAGCGACGATCTCGCCGCCGACGTCGCCGCGATGCGCGCACGCGGCGTGGATGTCGGCGACGTCGCCGACGGGAACCGGCGAACCCCGTCCGGGCGCGAGCGCCGCTGGAAGCTCGCCATACTCGGCCCGCGCGATCCCCTGCCGGTGTTTTTCATTCAGCACGTCACGCCGCTCGCAGAGCGGCGTCCCGCGGGCGCGGGCCATCCCAACGGCGTCCATCGCACCGAGCGGGCTTACATCGCCGTCGCCGATCTCGCCGCCGGCGTCGACACCTACTCGCGCGTCCTCGGCATGGCGAAGCCGCCGATCGAACGCGGCACGGTGATCATGGCCGAGATGGCCGTGTTCCAACTCGGCAGCTCCGGCCTGACGCTCGCGCATCCCTATGGTCCCGGCGCCTGCGCCGATGCGCTCTCGCGCCGCGGACCGGGACCTTTCCAGGTGCTCTACAGAACGAAAAGCATGGACGCCGCCGCGAGCTGGCTTTCCGACCACGGCGTTCCGCCTCCCGCGCGCGGCACGCGCAACACCGGCGAGCAGGCGATGCTCGTGCCGCCCGAGCACGCGTGCGGCGCATATATCGGTTTCGTCGGTCCGCCTTAACCGTCGTGCTGGCACGCCCGCCAAGCAGCTTGCAATAACAGGAGAATGACGATGAGAAACCCGGAACTGGTCGATGTCGCAGCGCTGCTCCTGCGCCTTTCGCTGGCTGCCATGTTCTTTGCGCACGCCTGGCTCAAGGTCCGCGTATTCACCATCCCCGGGACCGTTCGATACTTCGAGTCGCTTGGCGTGCCCGGCGCGCTCGCCTACTTCACCATCGCCGCGGAGGTCGGCGGCGCGTTACTCCTGCTTTTCGGCATCGGGACCCGATGGGTGGCGCTGGCCCTCGTTCCGCTCATGCTCGGTACCATCGTTCTTGAGCATGGCAAGAACGGCTGGCTCTTCACTAACAAAGGTGGCGGCTGGGAATATCCCGCCTTCTGGATCGTCGGCCTCCTAGTTCTT
>DASYPG010000381.1:0-2978 GCA_036006885.1 Burkholderiales bacterium
CCCGCGCGTGGCGAAGATCATGGCGAGCAAGGACATGCCGTTCGACATGAAGCGCATTTTCTTCGGCGGCTTCAAGGTCGTCATCGATCTCTAGGTCCCTGGAGGCTTGAATTGATCGAACAACGCAAGCGCTGGCTCGCCCTGTACATGCTGTGCGCGGGCGAGCTGATGATCGTGCTCGACACCACGATCGTGAACGTCGCGCTGCCGTCGATCCAGGGGAGCCTCGGCTTCAGCGAGAGCGCGCTGGTCTGGGTGGTCAACGCCTATATGCTCACGTACGGTGGCTTCCTGCTGCTCGGCGGGCGTCTCGGCGACCTCTACGGCAAGCGGCGCCTGTTCCTCGCTGGGATCACGCTGTTCACCGCGGCGTCGCTGGTGTGCGGAGTCTCCGCGACGCAGGCGGTCCTGGTCGCCGCGCGCGCGACCCAGGGCCTCGGCGGCGCGGTGGTCTCCGCCATCGCGTTGTCGCTCATCATGAACATCTTTACCGAAGCCGAGGACCGGGCGAAGGCCATGGGCATCTATGGCTTTGTATGCGCTGGCGGGGGCAGCCTCGGCGTGCTGCTCGGCGGCGTGCTGACGAGCGCGCTGTCGTGGCACTGGGTGTTCCTCGTCAACCTGCCGATCGGCATCGGCGTCTATGGCTTCTGCCTCAATCTCCTCAAGCACGACGCGCCGAGCGCGCCGGGCAAGCTGGACGTGGGGGGCGCGATGACCATCACGATGTCGCTCATGCTCGCGGTCTACGGCATCGTCGACGGCAACCAGGCGGGATGGACATCGACGCGAACGCTGAGCCTGCTCGGCGGCGCAATCGCGCTGCTAGTGGTGTTTCTCATTACAGAGGTCAACGTCTCTGCGCCGCTCATGCCGCTCGGCCTGTTCAAGGTGAAGACGGTGGCGGCCGCGAACATCCTCGGTGTGTTCTGGGCGGCGGCGATGTTCGCGTGGTTCTTCCTCTCCGCGCTCTACATGCAGACGGTGCTCGGCTACGACCCGATGCAGATCGGCCTCGCGTTCCTGCCGTCGAACCTCATCATGGCGGCGTTCTCGATCTGGTTGTCGGCGAAGATGGTGATGCGCTTCGGCATCCGCCTGCCGATCATCGCGGGCATGCTGCTTTCCGCGGCCGGGTTGGGGCTCTTCGCCCTGTGGCCGCAGGACGCGTCGTTCATGCTGCACGTCATGCCCGGCATGCTGCTCTTGGGCGTCGGCTGCGGCATGGCGCTCAACCCAGTGATGCTCGCGGCGATGCAGGACGTGGCACCGGAGCAGTCCGGCCTCGCCTCGGGCGTGGTCAACACGTCGTTCATGATGGGCGGTGCGCTCGGGCTCGCGATCCTCGCGAGCCTGTCCGAGCGCGCGGGCTACCACGCCGCGTTCGCCGTCGCCGCCCTGTGTGCGCTGGTCGCCGCGGCCGCTGCCGCCTGGCTGCCGCGCGCGGCGCATTCCGAGAAGGAGGTCCAGTATGCGCACTAGGTACGCCGGAAGCTGCCACTGCGGGGGGCCGTGGAAGAGGCACTGATGAAGCGCGAAATGCGGCGGGTTGCCGTCGCGATTGACCGGCCGGCGGCGGAAGCCTACGACTTCCTGTCGGCGCCCGAGAACTTTCCCAAATGGGCCTCCGGCCTGGCCGCATCGATGCGCAACGTCGGGGACGACTGGATCGCCGATACCCCAGAAGGCCGGGCCGTAGTGCGCTTCTCGGAGCGCAATGCCTATGGCGTGCTCGACCACTCGGTGACGCTGCCGCGCGGCATCACCGTCTATGTACCGCTGAGGATCGTGGCGAAAGAGAGCGGCTGCGAGCTCGTGCTTACGCTGTTCCGCCAGCCCGGCATGTCGGACGAGCGCTTCGCCGCCGACGCGCAATGGGTGATGCGCGATCTCGACGCGGCGAAGCGGCTCCTCGAGGCCTGACTACATAGCCGGGGCGATGAAGTTCCAGTCGTTCGCCCAGAGGGACTTGGCCGCCGGCGAGGCGTCGGTGGTTTCGGTCGCGATCGACGCGTCGGAGACGGTCGAGCCGCTGACCGCCGCGAATTGCACGCGGTTCGTGTCGAACGTCGGCAGCATGCGGTCGACCTGGGCCTGCTCATAGGGCAGGGACGCGCGCTCGACGCTGCGCTGCGCCGGCGCCGCAATGTTGAGCTCCGGCAGCGTGCGGTCGAGCTCGGTCTGCTCGAATGGCTTGCCGGCTTCGACGGCAAAGGCGGGAACGGCGAGCGCCGCAAGGGCGGCGGTGACGATGAGGCGTTTCATTTGTGGTGCTCCTTTTGAGTTCGTTGGGGAAAAGTAGTACCCCCCGAACTCTAGGGACCGCGCCCCGCCTCCGCTGTGCGCTTACGCACCGGATTGCGCAAGCGAGCGCAGCGCGTACACCGTCATGGGCGTCGAGCGGCCGCGGATCACCAGTTCCTTCGCCTCGAGGCGCGAGCGGTCGAGACCGGCGGCGGTCGCGACGCGCTCGGAGATCACGAGCGGCACGCCGTAGTGCTTGGTGAGCTCCTGCAGCCGGCTCGCGGTGTTCACCGTGTCGCCGACCGCGGAGAGCGTGCGCGTGTCGCGATAGCCAACCTCGCCGAGCGCGGCCGGGCCGGCGTGGATGCCGATGCCGAAGCCCAGGCGCTGGCCGAACTCGGCCGAGAGCCGCTCATTCAGCGCGCGCATGCGCTCCCCGATCCCGCGCGCCGCGGCGAGCGCCTCGCGCGCGGCCTGCGACGACTCGCTCTCGGCGCCGAAGATCGCCATCACGCTGTCGCCGATGAACTGGTTCGCTACGCCCCCCGCCTCGCGCACGGCCTCGCCCACCGCCTCGAAAATAGGCTCCTGGACGTAGACGAGGTCGTGCGGCAGCTGCCCCTCGGCGAGCCCGGTCCAGCGCCGCAGGTCGATGAACAGGATCGCGAGGTCGCGCTCCACGCCGGCAGGTGCGCCGCCGGCCCTTCGACGCGGATGCGGCATGTGGAGCAGCG
>DASYPG010000382.1:0-2751 GCA_036006885.1 Burkholderiales bacterium
ATCCGCGCACGCTCTATGCGTCGATGGGCGCCATGGTGGCGGCGCGCTACTACTTCGACCGCAACGACCTGAAGAGCGCAAAGGCGCAGCTCTCCTGGGTGATCGAGCGCTCGTCGTCGCAGGACTTCAAGGACCTCGCGCGCCTGCGCCTCGCCGCGGTGCTGCTCGACGAGACGGCCTACGACGAGGCGCTCAAGACGCTCGATTCGAAGCCCGCGGCCTCCTACGAGGCCCAGTACGCGGCCCTGCGCGGCGACGTGCTGGTCGCGAAAAAGCAGGTCGAGCCCGCGAAAGCTTCGTACAAGCTCGCGCTCGAAAAAGCCGACGGCGCGGACAGCGCGTTCAAGGAAAGCGTACGCATGCGGCTCGACGCGCTCGGCGGCTGATGCGCGTCCCCGCGCTCGTCGCTGCGCTGGTGGTCGCAGTGTTGGTGGCCGCGGCCTGCAGCTCGCCGAGCGGGCCCAAGCCGGCCGAGCTGCAGCGCCTCGAGAAGCCCCAGGAAGTGCGCGTGCTGTGGTCGGCGCGCATCGGCTACGCCGATCGCTTCGTGTTCTTTCCCGCGCTGGTGGGCGATGCGGTGTTCGCCGCCGCGCGCGACGGCACCGTGGTCCGGCTGGATGCCGCCGCCAAGGGCGCCGAGCGCTGGCGGGTGACGCTCGAGCGGCGGCTTTCGGCCGGCGTGGGGGCGAGCGAGCAGACTGCCGTGGTGGCGACCGAGGATGGCGAGGTCTTCGCGCTCTCGACTGCGGACGGAAAGCAGCGCTGGCGCTCCCGCGTCTCGAGCGAGGTGCTCTCGCCGCCGACGCTGGCAAACGGCCTGGTGCTCGTGCGCAGCGTCGACAACCGGATCTTCGCCTTCGACGAGCAGGACGGAAAACGCCGCTGGGTCTACCAGCGCCCGCCCGCCTCGCTCGTCGTGCGCAGCCCCACGGGCGTCACCGTCGTGGGCGACACCGTCTACGCCGGCTTCTCGGGCGGCAAGCTCGCCGCGATCGCGCTTGCGACCGGCGGCGTCCGCTGGGAGTCGACTGTCGCCACGCCAAAGGGCGCGACCGAGCTGGAGCGCGTCACCGACGTGGTCGGCGAGCCCGTGGTGCAGGGCCGCGAGGTCTGCGCGGCGGCCTACCAGGGACGGGTGGCGTGCTTCGAAATGGCGAACGGCCGGCAGGTGTGGTCGCGGGAGCTCTCCTCGCTCACCGGCGTCAGTGTCGACGCGCGCTATGCTTTCGTGAGCGACGACCGCGGCAGCGTGCACGAGCTCGACCGCACCAACGGCCGCTCGGTCTGGAAGCAGGACAAGCTCGCCTTCCGCCAGCTTTCGGTGCCGGCGCCCCTCGGCAACGTGGTGGCGGTGGGCGACATGGGGGGCTACGTGCATTTCCTCTCGCGCGATTCGGGCGCCTTCATCGCGCGCTATTCGAGCGGCGGCGGCCCGGTTCGCGCCGCGCCCCTCGCGCTCGCTTCGAGCCTGCTCATCCAGACCCAGGACGGAACGCTGGTCGCGCTCGCGCTGTGAAGCCGGTGATCGCGATCGTCGGCCGCCCCAACGTCGGCAAGTCGACCCTTTTCAACCGCCTCACCCGCAGCCGCGACGCGATCGTGCACGACGTCCCCGGCGTCACGCGCGACCGCCACTACGGCGAAGGCCGCCAGGGCAGCCGCGCCTTCATCGCCATCGACACCGGCGGCCTCGAGCCGGGCGCCGAGGAAGGCATCTACGTCGAGATGAGGCGCCAGGCCGAGCAGGCCATCGCCGAGTCCGACGCCGTCATCTTCCTGGTCGACGGCCGCGCCGGCCTCACCCCCGGCGACCGCCAGATCGCCGGCAAGCTCCGCCGCCTCACCTCGCCGGTCTACCTCGCAGTGAACAAAGTCGAAGGCATGCAGTCCGACACCGCCGTCGCCGAGTTCCACGAGCTCGGCCTCGGAGACCCCGCCGCCATCGCCAGCGCCCACGGCCAAGGCGTCAACGAATTGATGGATCTTGCTCTATCCACCTTCAACTTCGACGAACCCTCTTCCGAGGAGGACGACGCGGCGAGAGGCCACCCCCGCGTCGCCATCGTCGGCCGCCCCAACGTCGGCAAATCCACCCTCATCAACGCGCTCGTCGGTGAAGAGCGCGTCATCGCCTTCGACAAGCCCGGCACCACCCGCGACCCGATCGAAGTCCCCTTCGAGCGCGCCGGGCGCCGCTACACCCTGATCGACACCGCCGGCGTACGCCGCCGCGGCAAGACCGGCACCCCGGTCGAGTTCTTCTCCATCGTCAAGGCCCTCCAGGCCATCGAAGCCGCCAACGTCGCCGTCCTCACGCTTGACGCAGTCGACGGCGTCACCGAGCAGGACGCCCACGTCGCCGGCTACATCCTCGAACGCGGCCGCGCCCTCGTGCTGGCGCTCAACAAATGGGACGCCGCCACCAAGGAACAGCGCGACCGCATGAAGTCCGAGCTGCAATGGAAGCTCGGCTTCCTCAACTACGCCGAGGTCCACACCATCTCCGCGAAAGAAGGCAAAGGCCTCGCGCCCCTGATGCGCTCGGTGGATGCCGCCTACGCCGCCGCCATGTCCCGCCTCTCCACCCCGAAACTCACCCGCGCCCTCATCGCCGCCATCGAGAAGCAGTCCCCCCCCAAGCGCGGCGTCATCCGCCCCAAACTCCGCTACGCCCATCAAGGCGGCGTCAACCCCCCTCGCATCATCATTCACGGCAACGCCCTCGACCGCGTCCCCGACTCCTACAAGCGC
>DASYPG010000383.1:0-2663 GCA_036006885.1 Burkholderiales bacterium
GCGAATTCGATCGGGGCTTTCAGCTTGCTCTACGTGCTGCTGAGAAGCGGGAAAGCGAGCCGAGTCTCGGCGCTGTTCTACCTGGTGCCTCCCGTCACGGCGATCATGGCCTTCTTCGCGTTTCACGAGACGCTGAGCCACGCCGCGCTCGTCGGTTTCGCCGTCGCAGCGGGCGGCGTCTACCTTGGAACGAGGCAATAAGCGTCTACCAGGCTGACGCGGGCGATCAGGACTCGCGCTTGAAGTCGTAGTCGCGCACGGTGCTGCAGACCTGGATGCGGTACTCGGAGAAATAGCGCTCGCGCCCTTTCTGCTGCACCTGGGTTCTCGCCGCCCTCGGCGGCGAAATCCTTGTAGGAAACGAAACCGGGCATGGCGGTGGCGAGCTCGTACATGCGCTCGCCGTCGGCCAGGAGTCCCTGCTCGGTTCCGGCGCGGATACGGGAACGAAAGACGATGACCACCATACGTGATTCCCCTTTGCGCTTCAGGTCCAGTTCGCCCGGGCACGCAGCGCGGCCGCGGTTTCGTTCGCATCCTTCAGCACCTCGACGTAGTCGAGCGCGGTGAATTCGCCGCCACGGCGCAGGACGCGGCCGTCGACCACGACCGTGTCGATATTGCGCGGCTGCGCGAACGAGATCAGCGCCTCGTAGGGATCGCCGAGCGGCGCGATATTGACGTCGCCGGTGCGAACGAGGATGAGGTCGGCGCGCTTGCCGGGCGTGAGCGAGCCGGTGCGCTCGGCGACGCCGAGGTCGACCGCGCCGTCGAGCGTGGCGAGCTGCACCAGCCGCCTGGAGGTGAGGGGCACGCGAGCGCCGACGCGATGCTGGTGCAGGTTGTAGAGGATCCGCATGGCCTCGAAGTAGTCGCAGCCGTAAGTGCCGGTGGTGTCGATCGAGAGGCTCACCTTGACGCCGGCCTCCAGCAGCTCGCCGAGCTGGATCACGCCGGCGCTCGCCGGGCGGCGCGACTCGCCGATCGGTGCGATGCTGTAGCTCACCCCGCGCTCGCGCAGGATCTGGCGCTCCTCGACGCTCGTGAGAAGCGGATGGACGAGCTGCACGTCGGGGCCAAGGAGCTTCGCCTCGTCGAGCGCCTTGATCGGGCTCGGTCCCGAGGTGTGCAGCGTGATCGGCAGGCCGAGCGCCCGGGCGCCGCCCCAGTCCCTGCGCGCCATGTCGAGCGAGATGGTGCCGCGCAGTGCCGTCTGCGAGGGACCGAAGTTGCGCGAGCACATGCCAAGCGCGAGCATGCCGTCGTTGGGCAGCCACTCGCGCTTGACCTTGGCGACGTCGTCGTAATTCATGGGCTCGTCGTCGGGCATGCCCTGGGCCTGGCCGTAGCCGAAGCGGCCGCGCACGCCGGTGTCGCGCATCGCCCGCAGCTCCGCGTCGGCGTGAGCCGGCGTGCGCACGTTGTGCGCCCAGTTGTGGACCGTCGTGGCGCCGGCGCTGAGCGCCTCGGCGAGTCCGAGCCGGACGCTGCGATAGCTGTCCTCGGGCGTGAAGTGGCGCCCGAGCGCGCCCGTCACGGGGAAGTAGCCGCGCTTGGGATCGTCGATGCGGATGATCGGCCGGCACACCGTGGTCCACAGGTGCCAGTGCGTATCGATGAATCCCGGCATGCAGATCATGCCGCGACCGTCGATCGCGGCCGCGCCGGGGGCGGCGAGCGTCTGCGCCGCCGCCACGATCGCGCCATTGCGCACGTGCACGTCGCCGCGCTCGAAGTCGCCGAGCTTCGGATCCATGGTGAGAACGGCAGCGCCGCGGATCACGAACTCGCCGCGTTCAGGAAGCGGCTTCGCGGGACGGCTCGCGCTCGATGCCTGCGCGAACACGCGAACCGGGACCATTCCTCCTGCCGCGAGAGCTATTCCAGCCTTGAGCATCGTCCGTCGGGTCATCAGGCGCATGCCCATATTATCAATCGGTTCAATTCTCAGAATGCTCGGCCGACCCGCAGATAGCCGGTGGTCTCGCCGGGAGCGTCGATGCCCCTCGCGAGCCCGGCACGGACCTGCACCGCGAAGAGGTAGCCGATGCGCAACTCCGACATGAGCTCCGCGCCTACGCCGCGGTGATAGTCGGGCGAGGTGCCGTGCTCCCAGGCCGCGCCCACGTCGACGAACAGATTGAGCGAAACGCGGTTGAGCCCCACGGGAGGCGACATGAAATGGCGGTCGACGTCGGAAAGCGGCGTGCGCCATTCGATCGTCGCGACGCGCGCGCGGTGCCCGGTCAGCGCCGGCTCGCCGCTGCCGTAGCCCCGTAGCGCGAACTCGCGCTGGTTGAGCACCGGCAGGATGAACTGGTCGTCCGAGAAGCTGCCGCCGAGCTGAAACGGCTCGGCCTTGTCCTGGCCGTAGGCTTCGTTCCAGCGCAACGCGAGGACCGTCTTGCCGAGTGCAATGTGGCCGCGCCAGTCGGCTCGGTAGACGTTGCCCGAAAAGGCGCCGCCGAGCCCGTTCGAGGTTTCGGCGAAGAGCTGCAGCCACATACCCTGGCTCGGCCCTTCGGAGAGCCAGCGCTCGCGGCGGGTGTCGAGTCCGCCCACCAGCCCGAGCACGCGCTCATCCTGAAGCGTCGTGTCGAATCCCACCTGATGGAGGCGTTCCCGCTCGAGGGCGCCCCCAAGCCCCCAGTAGAAGCGTCGGT
>DASYPG010000384.1:0-2393 GCA_036006885.1 Burkholderiales bacterium
GCTGGTGCCGGAGAACAAGCGGCGCAAGACGATCACCGCCAAGGAGGTCGAGGCCTGCATCGCGACGATGGCGCGCATCCCGCCGAAGAGCGTGTCGCGCGACGACCGCGAGGTGCTGAAGAATCTCGACCGCGACCTGAAAATGGTCGTGTTTGGCCAGGACAACGCGATCGAGGCGCTGGTCTCGGCGATCAAGCTGGCCCGCGCCGGGCTGCGCGATCCCGAGAAGCCGATCGGCTCCTATCTGTTCTCGGGGCCGACCGGCGTCGGCAAGACCGAGGTCGCCCGCCAGCTCGCGCGCACCCTGGGCATCGAGATCACCCGCTTCGACATGTCGGAGTACATGGAGCGGCACACGGTCTCGCGGCTGATCGGCGCGCCGCCGGGCTATGTCGGCTTCGACCAGGGCGGGCTGTTGACCGATGCGATCGACCAGCACCCGCATAGCGTGCTGCTGCTCGACGAGATCGAGAAGGCGCACCCGGACCTGTTCAACATCCTGTTGCAGGTGATGGACCACGGCAAGCTGACCGACCACAACGGCAAGTCGGTCGATTTCCGCAACGTGGTGCTGATCATGACCACCAACGCCGGTGCCGAGTCGCTCGCCAAGAACACCATGGGCTTCACGCTCAACAAGCAGACCGGCGACGAGATGGAGGCGATCAAGCGCATGTTCACGCCGGAATTCAGGAACCGGCTCGACGCGATCATCTCGTTCCGCGCGCTCGACCACGACATCATCATGCGCGTGGTGGACAAGTTCCTGATGCAGCTCGAGGAGCAGCTCCAGGAGAAGAAGGTCGAAGCGGCGTTCACGCAGGTGCTGAAGGAGCACCTCGCCAAGAAGGGTTTCGACCCGCTGATGGGCGCGCGGCCCATGGCGCGCCTGATCCAGGACACCATCCGACGCGCGCTTGCCGACGAGCTGCTCTTCGGCAAGCTGCAGCACGGCGGCAAGGTCACGATCGACATCGGCGAGCCCGACAAGATCGTGCTCAAGTTCGAGGAAGCGCCGGCTGCGGCCGTGACCGCGCCGTAGTCTCGCTCCGGCTTGAACGCGAAGGCCGCCCGAGCGCGGCCTTTGCTTTTTTCGGCCCCCGAGGGTACTTTTCGCACGCCACCCCGGGAGATCCAATGATACGAATGACCGCTGTAGCGGCGCTCCTGCTCATCTCATGGAGCGCCCTTGCCCAGGAGGCCCAGAGGCTCGCAGCGTCCTGCGCCATCTGCCACGGGACCGAAGGGCGCGCGGTCACCAAGGACGTGGTGCCGCTCGCCGGCCTGCCGCGCGAGCATATCGCCTCCCAGATGCGGGCGTTCCGCGACGGGCAACGCCCGGCCACCGTCATGCACCAGATCGCCAAGGGCTACACCGATGCGCAGATCGACGCGCTGGCGGCGTGGTTTTCCGCTCAAAAGAGGTAAATCATGAAACGGCGCGAATTCCTGAAGCTCAGCGGCTCCGCGGCGGCGCTCGCAGCGGCCGGTTGCGCCACGACGACGCCGTCGAAGGCGCGCGTCGTGGTCGTCGGCGGCGGCTTCGGCGGGGCGACCGCGGCCAAGTACATCCGCATGTGGGATCCGAAGATCGACGTGGTGCTCGTGGAGCGCGAACCGGGCTTCATCTCCTGCCCGATTTCGAACCTGGTGCTCGCCGGGTTCGCCGGCATGGGCGACATCACGCGCAGCATCGACGGTTTGGAGCGCTACGGGGTGCGGGTGGTGCGCGACGAAGCCGTCGGAATCGACCCCGGCAAGAAAACCGTCCGCTTGAGCCGGGCTGGAGAAATCGGCTATGAGCGCCTGGTGGTCTCGCCCGGGATCGACTTCCTGTTCGGTGAAGTGCAGGGTTACGAGCAGGCGATGCAGGCCGGGCGTGTGCTGCACGCCTGGAAGGCCGGCCCGCAGACCACGGCGTTGCGCCGCCAGCTCGAAGAGATGCGCGACGGCGGCGTGTATGTGCTTTCCGTGCCGCTCGCGCCCTACCGCTGCCCCCCCGGCCCCTACGAGCGCGCCAGCGTGGTGGCGGCCTATTTCAAGCAGGCCAAGCCGCGCTCCAAGGTGCTGGTGCTGGACGCCAACCCGGACGTCAGCTCGAAGGGGCCGCTCTTCAAGCGCGCCTGGTCCGAGCTCTACCCGGGAATCATCGAGTACCGCGGCAATTCGCGTGCCGTAGGTGTCGACGGCAGCTCGATGAGCGTGCGTCTCGAGGTCGAGGACGTGAAGGGCGACGTGCTCAACGTGGTCCCGCCGCACCGCGCCGCCGATCTCGCGGCGAAGTCGGGCCTCATCACCACCAACAACCGCTGGTGCGACGTCGACTGGCGCACCATGGAGTCGAAGGCTGTAAAGGGCATCCACGTCCTGGGCGATGCGACGCTCTCGGCGCC
>DASYPG010000385.1:0-4833 GCA_036006885.1 Burkholderiales bacterium
TTGCGTTCGCCGCTTGCGGCCGCGCAGGTCGAAGCGAAGATCCGGGTCGAAGGCGAAATCGGCGAGCTTCGCCTTCTGCACCTTGTTGGTGGACGTGGTCGGCAGGGCGTCGATGAAGGCGACGTAGCCCGGCGCCTTGAAATACGCCAGTCGCGCGAGGCAATGGTCCTGGATCGAAATGGCGGTTTCCAGTGACGCCGACGCGGTTGGACGCAGGACAACAAAGGAAAGCACTTCCTCGTCGCGGACCGGATCGGGCGCGGCGATTACCGCGACCTGGGCAACCGCGGGATGATCGGCGAGCGCCGCCTCCACCTCCAGGGCAGCGATGTTCTCGCCGGCGCGGCGGATGATGTTCTTCTTCCGGTCGACGAAGTGGAGCTGGCCGTCCTCGCCGCGGCGCACCGCGTCGCCGGTATGGAACCAGCCGCCGCGCCAGGCCTCCTCGGTCGCTGCGGGGTCCTTGAGGTAGCCGGAGAAGAAGCCGCGCCGGGGATCGTCACCGGCGTGCCGAACCAGAAATTCGCCTTCCTCGGTAATCCGGGTCTGCACGTCCTTGGGAGGAAATCCAAAGCACCGCGTGCCGACATGGCGCGGCTCGCGGCTCGCTGCGATCATGGCGCCGCCGCCGGTCTCGGTCATCGCCCAGGCCTCGACCAGCGGGAAGCCGAAGCGCGCCTCGAAGGCGGCGTGATCCCTGGGGTTCGCGTTGGCGCCGAAGCCGAAACGGACCCGGTGCGCCCGGTCCAGGGGGGATTCTTCCTGGGAAAGAAGCATCGCCGGCATGACGCCCAGATAGTGCACGATGGTGGCGCGCGAGGCGGCCACCTCGCGCCACCAGGTCTTCGGATGAAAGCGCTCGAGCTGCACCACGCAGCCAGCGGCGAGGATCATGGCCGTCGTCGAGACCGCGAGCGCGTTCATGTGGAAGAGCGGCAGCGGCGTGATGAGCCGCTCTTCGCCTTCGCGCAGCGCACACAGTCCGCCTTCCTCGAGGTAGCGCCTGCCGGCGTTCAGGAAGTAGAAGTCGCCAAGCAGGCAGCCCTTGGGCTTGTCGGTGGTGCCGGAGGTATAGAGGAGGGCGCACTCGGTGGCGTCGCCGCGCGGCCCGGGCGGAGGAGGGCGCTCGAGCGCGTCGCGCGTGATGATCGCGCTCGCCTCGCTGTGCGCGAGCACGTAGTCGAGCTCCGCGGCGCGGTAGTCGGGATTGACCGGCACCACCGCAGCGCCGATCGAATTGAGCGCGAGGAAGTGCAGCAGGAACTCGGGGCAGTTGGGCAGCCGCAGCGCGACTCGGTGCCCAGGGCTATAGCCGGCGGTGCGATAGCGCTCCGAAATGTGCACGACGCTTTCAAGTGCTTCCGCGTAGCCGTACTCGATCCCTTCGGGGATGACCTGCAGGAACGGCTTCGCGCCGTGCGCGCGGGCGGTGCGCTCAAAGGCGGAGAAGACCGTCGTCACTCTCCGGATGGTAAGATGCCCGGCGCCGTCTGGACAACCGGAGGAGGTTCCTTGAAAGCACGTTGCTTGGCCGCCGCGCTGGCGCTTGCCTGTGCTGGATCGACAGTCATTGCTGCGGACACCATCAGCGCCACGCACGTGTTCCCGGCCTCGCTGGTGTATTCGCGCAGCTTCCTCGAGTTCGTGAAAAAGGCGAACGACGCCGGAAAGGGCGTGTTCGCCATCCAGGTGCGCGGCGGTCCGGAGGCGATTCCGATGATGGAGCAGCCGCGCGCGGTGCGCGACGGCGTGGTCGACATGGTCTACACCGCCTGCGCTTTCTACGCCGCGCAGGTGCCCGAGTGCGACGCCATGTCGGCTTCGACCCTCGATGGGCCGACGGCGCGCAAGAACGGCGGCACCGAGCTCCTGAACCAGATCCACCAGAAGCGTGCCGGGGTCTATCTGCTCGGCTGGGTCGACAGCGGCATCCGCTTCAACCTGTGGTCCACCAAGGAGCCCAGGCTCGACCCGACCGGCCACATCGACATCAAGGGCTTCAAGGTGCGCGGCCACCCGATCTACCAGGCCTTCCTCACCAACTACCTCGGCGCGCAGACCATCAACATCAACTCGCCCGATCTCTATACCGCGCTCGAGCGCGGCACGGTGGAGATGAGCGCCTGGACCCAGATCGGCCTGATGGACCTGAACTGGGACCGCTACCTCAAGTACCGCATCCTGCCCGACTTCTTCTCCACCGACCTCGTGATCCTGGTGAATCTCAAGAAGTGGAACGCGCTCGCGCCCCAGACGCGCGAGATCCTGCAGCGCGTCGCCATCCAGCACGAGACCGACAGCCTCCAGGCGCTGCAGGCGCTGTGGAAGCAGGAGGAGGCCGAGCTCAAGAAGCGCGGCATCAAGACCGTCGCGCAGTCGCCCGACGCGTCGAAGCGCTTCTATGAGGGAGCGCGCGCGGCCAGCCTGCAGCGCATGAAGGAGCGCATGGAGAAGGCCGGCGGCATGGAGAACTTCGAGAAAGTGGTCAAGCTCTTCACGCCGGGCCCGCTGCCCAAGTAGCGATCTTGCGCAGCCTCGCGAAGGCCTACGACGCCGTGCTGTACGGCATGGCGTGGCTGGCCGGCGTCCTGATGGTGGCGATGATGGCGATGATCGTCGCCGACGTGGCGCTGCGCAATTCCGGCTTCCAGAGCTCGGCGCACTTCTTCAGCTTCACCGAGTACTTCCTGCTGCTTATCCCGCTGCTCGGCGCGCCCTGGCTGGTGCGGGAGAAGGGTCACATCTACATCGAGCTGGTGGTGAGCGCGCTGCCTGAGCGCCCGCGACAGTGGCTGACGACGCTGGTCGCCAGCGTCTGCCTGCTCACCGCCCTGGTGCTCGCCTGGTACGGCGGCGCCGTGACCATCCAGGACTTCGTCGGCAACGAGAAGGACGTGCGCTCGCTCGACATGCCGCGCTGGATGCTGATGGTGTTCATGCCGCTCGGATTCGGCATGATGGCCGTCGAGTTCGCGCGCCTGCTCGTGCGCCGGGAAAGTCCCTACGGCGCGGGCCTCACCGGCGAGTAGCGACGATGGACTGGACCGCGGCGATCGCGCTGCTCTTCGGGCTGATCGTGCTGCTGATGCTGCTCGGCATCCCGGTGGCGATGGCGTTCCTCGCCGCCAACATCGTCGCGGCGATGATCTTCATGGGCGGCACCAAGGGCATCGTCCAGGTGCTGAACAACGGCTTCGGCGCGATGACCAGCTTCGCCCTCGTGCCGATCCCGATGTTCCTGCTGATGGGCGACCTGTTCTACTACACCGGCCTGGCGGCGCGGATGTTCAACGCGATCGACGGCCTGATGGGAAGCGTGCGCGGGCGCCTCGCCTACGTGACCGTCATCGGCGGCACCGGCTTCGCCGCGCTGTCCGGATCGAGCATGGGCTCGACCGCGCTGCTCGGCTCGCTGATGGTGCCTGAGATGATGAAGCGCGGCTACAGCAAGTACCTGTCGATCGGGCCGATCATGGGGACCGGGGGCCTGGCGGTGATCATCCCGCCGTCGGCGCTGGCGGTGCTGCTCGCGACCCTCGGCCGCAGCGATGTCGGCGCGCTGCTCCTCGCCGGCGTGCTGCCGGGCGTGCTGCTCGCGACGCTCTACGCGGGGCTGATCTTCGGCTGGACGCTGGTCGCGCCCGGGGCGGCGCCCGCGTACTCGGTCGCGCCGGTGCCGTGGCGCGAGAAGCTGCGCCTGCTCCTGGTCGACGTGGTGCCGATGTTCGTCGTCATCGTCGTGGTGATCGGCATCATGATCGCGGGCTACGCCACGCCGACCGAGGCGGCGGCGGTCGGCTGCCTCGCGGTCATGGTGCTCGCCGCGTGCTATCGCGCCCTCACCTGGAAGAGCTTCCGCCGCTCGGTCGACGCGGCGCTGCGCGTGACCGTGATGGCCTTCCTGATCATCTTCGGCTCGGCGACATTCAGCCAGATCCTGGCCTTCTCCGGCGCCTCAAGCGGCCTGATCGCCTGGGCGACGCAGTTCGACATCCCGGCGCTCGGCATGCTGCTGGTCATGATCGGCATCATCTTCTTCCTGGGCTGCTTCATGGACCAGCTCTCGATGATGCTGCTCACCGCGCCGGTCTTCTTTCCGCTGGCGAAGACGCTCGGGTTCGACCTCACCTGGTTCGGCCTCATCATGCTGCTCGCGCTCGAGATCGGCTACACCACGCCGCCTTTCGGCCTGCTCCTTTTCGTCATGAAGGGGGTGTCACCACCAGGCACCACCATGCGCGACATCTGCCTGGCCGGCATGCCCTTCATCGCCTGCGTGCTGGCGCTTATCGCCCTCATCATCGTGTTCCCGCCGATCGCAACCTGGCTGCCCGCGATCAGCCACTAAGACTGAGAGTATGATTTCCAGCCTCTCCCCAGGAGGAGCCGCATGGCTACGTTCCGGATGACCGTCGACGGCAAGCGCGTTTCCGTCAACGCCGAGCCCGAGATGCCCCTGCTTTACGCGCTGCGCAACGATCTCGGCCTCAACAACCCGCATTTCGGCTGCGGCCTCGCGCAGTGCGGCGCCTGCACCGTGCATCTCGACGGCGAGCCGGTGCGCTCGTGCGTGCTGCCGGTGTCGGCGGCGAGCGGCAAGCGCGTCACCACCCTCAAGGGCCTGGGCACGCCCAAGAAGCCCCATCCGCTGCAGGCCGCCTACGTCGAGGAGCAGGTGCCGCAGTGCGGCTACTGCGTCAACGGCTGGATCATGACCGCCGCCGCGGTCCTCAAGAAGAATCCGAAGGCGAGCGATGCCGAGCTGCGCGATGCGCTCGCGGGGCTCAAGTGCCGCTGCGGCACCCACGTATCGATCCTGCGTGCCATCAAGCG
>DASYPG010000386.1:0-17060 GCA_036006885.1 Burkholderiales bacterium
TCGGCGGCGCGGAACGCCACGCATTGCGCATCGGCGTACAGGCCGAGCGGCGGCGTGTCGATGATGATGATGTCGTACTCGCACTGCGCCTTCGCCAGCAGCGCGGCGAAGCTCGCGCGCGACAGGAGCTCGAGCGGGTTGGGCGGCACCGGCCCCGCCGGCAGCACCGACAGGCCCGTAAGCCCGGTCACCGGCAGCGCGGCCGAGAGATCGGCGCGCCCCGACAGCGCCGAGGACAGGCCGAAGCGGTCGGGGACGTTGAAGATGCTCTGCTGGCGCGGGGCGCGGAAATCCGCGTCGATTAGGAGCGTCCGCTGCCCGAGCTGCGAGTACACCACCGCGAGGTTGGCCGCGATGAAGCTCCTGCCCTCGCGCGGGCTCGCGCTCGCGATGGCGAGCGTGCGCCGCCCGGCCTCGGGGTTGAACCAGCGCATGAGGAGCTGGGTGCGGATCACGCGCAGCTCCTCGACCGTCGGGTGGAACGGGTCCCAGGCGGCGATCAGCTCCTTGCTCACGCCGTCGGGGCCGCTCACGAGATACGGAAACTCGTATTGCTTGGCGAGCGCCTGGCGCAGCTCCTGGTCGGTGATCAGGTTCAGCTCGATCGCGGCCTCGCCGAAGCGCCAGCCGAGCTCACGCTGGCGCGCGAGCACCTGCTCGGCGTCGGAGGCGGTGAGCTTGCCCTCGTCCATCAGGATGGCGCCGATCTGGCGCCCGGTGGCCGCGGGGCTGCGCACGCCGTCCAGCGGAACAACGTTCTCGGTCGATTTCAGTAGCATGGGTCGGGCCTCAGAAGGGATGGGGAAGGGCACGGGCTGCGGGGCGCGGCGCCGCGAGCAACCTGCCGCCGGTCGGCTGCCACTTGGAAAGCCGGCCGAGCGAGGGCACGGCCAGGCGCGCCTCGAGGTCGGCGCGCGAGCGCACCCGCCGGTCGAGCGTCTCGAGCAGGTACACCATGGTGGCGGCGATCAGCAGGCCGAGCACCACCGACAGCGCCGCGATCAGCGGGATCTTGGGTTGCGCCGGCAGCGGCGGCTCGACCGCCGGGGTGAGCAGCGCCACGTCGCCCTGCTTGGCCCGGCTTTCGATCTGCGTGCTCACCGCGCGCGTGAACACCGTGTCGTAGTTGCGCTGCGCGTTCTCGACGTCGCGGGTCATCGCGGCAAGCTCGACGCGCACGTCCTTCGCCTGCATGATGCGCGCCTGCTGCGCGTCGACCGCGGCCTTGAGGTCCTGATCGCGCTTCTGCGCCTGCTCCATGCCGTTGCGCAGGCTCGCCACGACTTTCTTCATCTCGCCGGCGAGCTTCTCGCGCAGCGCCTTTGCTTCCGACGAATACTTCATGTACACGGGATGGTTCGGCCCGAGATCGGCGCTCGCCGTCTGCAGCAGGCTCTCGGAACGGGCGAGATCGAGCTTGACGGCGGCAATCGCGGGGCTCGCCATCACCTCGGCCATGGCGTCGGGGCTGCCGCCGCTCGCCAGGAGCTCGGAAGCCTGCTTGTACTTCGACTGCGCATCGTAGAACGCGTTGCGCGCCGCGAGCATCTGGGTGTTGAGCTCGGTGAGCCGCGCCGACTCGATGTCCGTGCGCTCGTCGGCGACGAGGACGCCCTTCTGCTTCTGGAACGCGGTGAGCTTGTTCTGCGCCTGCGTCACCTGGTTGCGCATTCCGGCGAGCTGCTCGTTGAACCACTGCGAGGCCTCGCGCACCGGCTGGTTGCGCAGCTCGAGGACGACGTCGAGATACGCCTTGACGAAGCCGTTGGCGACCCGCGCCGCGACCTTGGGATCCTTGGCCGAGTACTCGATCGTGATCAGGTTGCTCGCCGAGCTGTACACCTTCAGCTTCTGCAGCAGGAGGTTGCCGATCCATACGTCGATCGGGCCCACGCCGCCGGTGTCGGCCTGCCATTCTTCGCGCAGCTCGGGGTTCTGGGCGAGGTTCAGGTCGTGCGCCACCTGCGTGGCGACGCGTCCGCTCTGGACGAGCTCGATCATCGTCGCGACGTAAGCCACGCGCGCCGTCACCGACACCCCGGCGTGCGACGGGACGATCGTCTGCTCGTCGCGCGCGTCGACGATCAGGGTCGCCTGGCCGACGTACTTCTTGGGCATGATGAAGGCGACGGCGAGCGCGGCGACGATCGTCGCGACCAGCGCCAGCATGAACGCCTTGCGGCGCGCGCGCAGTGCAAGCAGGAATTGGCTGAGGTCCATTTTCGTTCTCCCTAGAAGAGGGCTTCTCTGACGTAGATGACGTCGTCGGCGCGGATCGCCTGTTGCAGGCCGACGTCGGTTTCGACCCACTTGCCGTCGGCGCTGGCGCGGCGCAGCTTGAGCCTGCGGTCACTGCCGCGCGGGGTCATGCCGCCGCCCGCGGCGATCGCCTGCATCACGTTCATGTTGGGCTCGACTTTGTACGCTCCGGCGCGGGTGACCTCGCCGTAGATGTAGAACATCGGCGCGCGCTCGACGTACACGGTCTCGCCGCCGTTCAGCGCGAAGTTCTTGCCGATGAGCCCGATCCTCTGCTCCTTGCCATCGCGCGTGACCAGCACCGTCTCGGAGCCGGTCGGCAGGATGCCGCCGGCTGCGGCGATCACGTCGGCGAGCTGCGAGCTGGTCTCGTCGAGGGGATAGCGTCCCGGCTTCGCGACCATGCCGAGGACCGACACCTGGCGGCTCCTCACGGTCGTGAGCGCGACGTTGACCTGCGGGTTGTTGAGGTACTTGCCGTGCTTCAACGCCTCGGCGATCTTGGCGGCGGCGGCGTTGGTGGTGAGGCCCGCGACCTTGATGTCGCCGGCCAGCGGCATCACGATCGCGCCCTTCTCGTCGACGCGCGTCTCCAGCGTGAGGTCGGGCTGCTGGAACACGGTCACCTTCACCGCATCGCCCACGCCCAGCTTCTCGAACGCCTGCACGGCCTTGTCGGCCTTTTGCGGCACGGCCTTCTCGGCCTGCTGCGGCACGGCCTTGCCGCCCTGCTTCACGCCTGCCATGCAGCCCGCAAGCACCAACAGCAGCAGTCCCAACAGAACATGTCTCATATCGCCTCGCTCGGGTTTCGTGTCTCGGTCACCGTTTGATGTCTCCTACGTACTCGATGCGTGCGCCGTCGCGCAGCCTGCGCACTTCAGCGGCGGCAAGCTCCATGCGCCTGCGCGCCGCCAGGAATTGCTCGATCAGGGGCGCCGCCTGCTGCTCGGAAAGCGGCGCCTCCTGCGCCTGAAGGAGCTGCACCACCGAGGCGCCGGGTGGCGCCGCGAATACCGCGATGTCACCTTCCTTCATCCGCGCCAGCTCGGGCAACTGCGAAAGCGGCACCTGCTCGGCGGGCTGCGTCAGGTTGACGGTGGTGAAGCGCGCACCGCGCGCCTGCAGCCAGGCGGCGACCCGCTCCAGGTCGGTGGCGCGCACGGCTTCGGCGCGCAGTACCTCGACGAGCTCCGCGGGCGCCGACACCGCGAGCTCGCGCATCCGGTAGATGCGCCGCTCCGCGAAAAGCGCCGGGTTCTGGGCGTAGAAGGCGCGCACCTCGTCGGGTGTACTGCGCGGCGCCGCCGCCGCGGCGCGGTCGAGGTAGGCCTGCGCCAACAGGCTCCTGCGCGCGTGATCGATCTGCTGCGCCACCTGCGGATCGCGCTCGAGGCCCGCAGCGAGCGCCTTTTGCACCAGCAGCTCGCGGTCGATGATCTTCTCGAGGGCCTGGCTGCCGCCGGCGTCGCGCGCCGAGATCTCGATGCCGTTCACCTTGGCCACCACGACCTGGGTCCCGGGCTTGAAAGCCGAGGCGCGCTCGCAGCCGGCCAGGGCCACGAGCAGCGCGAGGGCCGCGAGTTGGCAGGCTGGGCGCATCAGAACGTGTATCCCAGCCTGCGCCGCGCGACCCAAACCGCCGCGGCCATACCGGCGAGGAGCAGGAGCCACGGCTTGGGCTCGCGCACCTCGGCGACGGCGAACTGCGCCGGCGCCGGCGCCGAGGCGACGCGGATCGTGGTCTCCGCGGCCGGCACGGCGGCGACGCCCGCGACCGGGGGCCCGGCCAGAGCCAGGCGATAGACGTCGGCGAAGGAGTACTGCGACGGGCTGGCGGTCACGGCGCGCCCGAGCGCGCCCTGGAAGGTTTCCTGCCCGGCGGCGGCAAAGGCCACGAGCAGCAGGGTCAGGGCAACGAGGAGCTTCGCGGGTTTCATGGGAAAACGGTGCACCATGCTAAGAGCGGGCTGTTACGGCACGGAGCCCTCCGGACAGACGCGGCATCCGCCATACGGACTAGCAAAAAAAAACGGGGCCGCAGCCCCGTCGGCAGTGGCCGTTGGCGGTTCAGGGATTGAGGATGCGCAGCTCGAGCGACTTGCCGATTGCCTGCGTGCGGTTCACCACGTTCAGCTTGCGCAGGATCTTCTGCACGTGGTTCTTCACCGTGAGCGGGCTGATCTTCAGGATCGCGCCGATCTCGAAGTTGCTCTTGCCGACGTAGATCCACTTGAGAATGTCGAGCTCGCGCACCGTGAGCACGCTGTGGCCCGAGGCCTTGTCCGCCGCCGCGCCGCCTTCGGCATGGCGCTGCAGCTGCGTGCGCACCCACGCGGCGTACAGCGCCGGCGCGAGCAGCTGCGCGAGGTAGGCCTGGCGCGTTCCGGCCGAGCCGGGGCGGCAGGCGAAGGTGAGCAGGCAGATCGCGCGGCCCTCCGAGTCGTGCAACCCGTGCACCAGCAGCTGGCTGGCGCCGATGCGCTCGAGCTCGCGCGTGAACGCGCCCGCGGGAACGATCGCGCTGCCCGGCTCGATCAGCACCGGCTGGTAGCGGCGCTCTTCCCATGCCTTGAGAAGCGCCGGTGCCACCGCGGTGTCGCGCAGGAAGAGATCGCTGAACGTGGCCGGATCGGGCGCGGTCATGGAGAAGCCGTCGGCGCGGAACGCCGGCGGCTTGCCGTGGCACAGCGTGCAGATCAGGAGCTCGTGGCGGATCAGGCTCTGCAGCAGGCCCTGGGTCCAGCTGAAGAAGTGCGCCCGGGCGTGCACGCGCAGCGAGGCGTCGAGGTTGAGCACGATCGACTCGATCTGCAGGAAATCGGTCGCCGACGAGCGCGCATCGCCGTTGCCGCCTTCTTGCTGAAGCGGAATGGTCGGCGCGGGGACGGCGATGGGGGTTTCAACGCTGGTTAGTGGCATGGTGGCCGCAATATAGTCGAACGTCATTACGCATCCATTCGGCGTGGTGCACGCCGAAAAGCTAGTCCGGTGAGCCTACTGCGCGAGCGGTGCGGCAACGCAATGGCTGAACCTGCGTGCCCTACCCTGTCTTGGCCTTGCACCCGAGCAACGAAACACAGTCGTCGCTGCTGCGCACGCCGCCCGGGCCGGGCACGCTGCTGCAGGCCTGCATCGATCCCCTGGTCGCGATCGCGACGCTCGGGGCGGTGGTGTCGTTCTTCGGCGAGCGCTTCGACGGCGCCTGCCTGATCCTGGCGCTGCTCGTGTTTGCGATGACCTTTCCCGGCTCGCTCGCGCGCGGAAACGGCACGCGCGCCGGCGACCTCGCGCTCGACATCGCCGCCGGATGGCTGGCGATCGTCGGGCTGCTGCTGTTCCTCGGCTGGGCCTCGCGCACCCTGGAGGTGTTCGATCCGCGGGTGATCCTCGCCTGGGCGCTCGCCACGCCGGCAGCGCTGTTCGCCGCGCACCGCCTGCTGCCGGTGGTGTGGCCGCGGGTCCTCGCCGCCGAGGGCATGCAGAAGACCGCCGTCATCGCCGGCGCCAACGAGCTCGGCCGCAAGCTCGCCGCGCGGCTGCGCAGCGACCCGCTGCTCGGCATCCGCTTCGCCGGCTACTTCGACGACCGCGCCCCCGGCAGGCTGCAGAACGTGATCCCGCGCGAGAACCTGGGGCCCCTGTCGGGGCTCGCCGACCACGCCCGCTCGAGCACCGTCGACGTGATCTACATCGCGCTGCCCATGGCGTCGCAGCCGAGGATCCTCAAGCTGCTCGAGGACCTGCGCGACACCACCACGTCGATCTACTTCGTGCCCGACATCTTCGTGTCCGACCTGATCCAGGCGCGGGTCGACTCGATCGGCGGCCTGCCGGTGGTGGCGGTGTGCGAGTCGCCCTTCTACAGCTTCAACGGCGTGGTGAAGCGGGTCTCGGACTTCTGCCTCGCCGCCCTGATTCTGGTCGCGATCTCGCCGCTGATGGCTGCGATCGCGCTCGGGGTGAAGCTCTCCTCCCCCGGCCCGGTGCTGTTCAAGCAGCGCCGCTACGGCCTCGACGGCAAGCGCATCGTGGTCTACAAGTTCCGTTCCATGACGGTGGCCGAGGACGGCGACGTGGTGCGCCAGGCCACCCGCAACGACAGCCGCGTGACGCGCTTCGGCGCGTTCCTGCGCCGCACCTCGCTCGACGAGCTGCCGCAGTTCATCAATGTGCTGCAGGGACGCATGAGCATCGTCGGCCCGAGGCCGCACGCCGTGGCGCACAACGAGACGTACCGCAAGCTGATCCGCGGCTACATGATCCGCCACAAGGTGAAGCCGGGGATCACGGGGCTCGCGCAGGTGAACGGGCTGCGCGGCGAGACCGACACCGTGGACAAAATGAAGGCGCGCATCGACTACGACCTCGCCTACCTGCGGAACTGGTCGCTCGCGCTCGACCTGCGCATCATCCTGAAGACCGCGGTGGTGCTGCTGCACAAGAACGCCTACTGAGGTTGGGCCCGCGGCATCGCTGCCGCGGGCCAACGATGTTTGACTACGCGGCCAGGTTCTGGGCGTTGAGGTCCGGCTTGAAGCGATAGCCGGTTCCGCGCACCGTCTCGATGAGCTTGTCGTGGCCGGTGGGCGTGAGCGCCTGGCGCAGCCGCCGGATGTGCACGTCGACGGTGCGCTCCTCGACGAACACGTGCTCGCCCCACACCTCGTCCAATAATCTGGCCCTGGAAAAGACGCGCCCGGGATGGGTCATGAAAAAGTGCAGCAGGCGCAGCTCGGTGGTCCAGAGATCGATCGGCTTGTCGCCGGCGCTCACCACGTGCGCCGCCGGGTCGATGCGCAGGCCCGCGATCTCCACCACGTCGTCGGCGAGCTGCGGCGCGCGGCGCCGCATCACCGCCTTGATCCTCGCCAGCAGCTCTCGCGACGAAAACGGCTTGGTCACGTAGTCGTCGGCGCCGGACTCGAGCGCGGTCACCTTGTCATGCTCCTCGACCCGGGCCGACACCAGGACGATCGAGATGTCCTTGGTGCGCTGGTCCGAGCGCAGGCGCCGCGCGAAGGTCAGCCCCGGCACGCCAGGCAGCATCCAGTCGAGCAGCACCAGGTCGGGCCGCGTGTCGCGCACCAGCGCCTCCGCCTGCGGCACGTCGCCCGCGCACATGACCTTGTACCCGGCGCGCTGCAGGTTGGCTGCGAGCAGGTCGCGGATCGCCGCTTCGTCTTCGACTACCAGAATGGAACCGCCCATGGCGTCTCCTGTTGTTGGTAAGCGAGGACGATGCTATGTCGTGGGCGAACGGCGGACTATAGCGGGTCCCTTATTTAACAGTCGTGTCATATTGGCCGCGTGTCGTTTTGTACCGACACGGGGTGGTTCAGTGCTGGTCGAACTTCGCCAGGTGGGCGGCGACCCGGGGGCGCAGCACGTCGGGATCGACCGGCTTGAGGATGAACTCGGAAAAGGCATCGCGGCCGTCGGCGCGGCGGTCGGTCTGCGCGGACAGAAAGATAATCGGCACGCGCCGCGTGCGCTCCAGGCTGCGGATCGCGGCGGCGGTCTCGAAGCCGTCGATGCCGGGCATGCGAACGTCGAGCAGGATCGCGGCGAAGTCGCGCCTGAGCACCTGGCGCAGCGCGGCCTCGCCCGAATCGACGCAATGGATGCGGGCGCCCAGGTCCTCGAGCAGCGCGGACAGGGCCAGGAGGTTCTTCGGCTCGTCGTCGACCAGCAATACGTCCATCAGGCTCGCTGCTTCAGGAGGGTCGCCACGATCGGGTGCAGCGCGATGCGCAGGTCGCGCTTGGATACGAAGGCCTCGGCGCCCGCCTCGAGCGCCGCGATGCGAAGGGTTAGCGAGTCGTTGACCGACATCACCACCACGCGGCAGGCCGGATGGCGCTGCCGCAGCGCACGCGCCGCCTCGATGCCGTTGCCGCCCGGCAATTCGAGGTTCACGAGAATCAGGTCGAGCGGCGCCTGCCCGGCGAGCGTGAGTGCTTCTTCCATGCTGCGCGCCTCGCACAGCCTCAGGGGAGGGAAGGAGGTGAGGAGCCAGTCGCGAAGCGCGCACCGCAGCTCGTCGTGTTCTTCGACCACCAGTACCGACGGCAAGGTCGGATCCACGGCAAGCGCTGGTTGGGAACCCATCACTCTGAACAGGCAGGCGTACTCGACCGGCGCATCCTAGCCGCCCGCCCGTGCGGAGTCAGTCAGGCTGCGGCGCGACCTCGGGTCGGGGCAAACCTGACAAGGCGCCGGCCTCCGGCGCGCCGCTGCCTCCGATCGCTCAGTCGAGCGAGACGATCCCGCGCTGGATGGCGAAGCGCACGAGTCCGGCGACGTCGCGGATGCCGAGCTTCTCGACCAGCCGCGCGCGGTAGGTCTCGACGGTCTTCTGCGAGAGCGACAGGCGCTCGGCGATCTGCGCCCCGGTGTGGCCCTCGGCGAGGAGCTGCAGCACCTCGCGCTCGCGCGCCGAGAGCCGCGCCAGCGGATCGTCGCGCTCGTCGCCCGCGTAGTCGTTGATCACCACGTCGGCGATGCGCGGGCTGAGGTAGCGCTGCCCCGCGTACACCGCGCGGATCGCCTCGACCACCTCCTTCGCGGCCGAGCGCTTCACCACGTAGCCCGAGGCGCCCGCCTTGAGCGCGCGGCGCACGTACTCGCGCTCGGCGTACATCGACAGCACGATGACGCGGCACTTCGGATCGCGCTCGAGGATGGCGCGGGTGGCGTCGGCGCCGTTCAGCTCCGGCATCGAAAGATCCATGAGCACCACGTCGGGGGAGAGCTCGCGCGCCTGGCGCAGCGCCTCGCGGCCGTCCACCGCGAGCGCCACCACCTGCATGTCGGGCTGCGTCTCTACCAGGTGCTTGAGCCCCTCGGCCACCACCCCGTGGTCATCGGCAATGATGATGCGGATCGTCATGGCTAGAGCGGCACCGCGGCTCGCACCGTGGTGCCGTTTCCTACGGATGAATCCACGGCAAGGCGACCGCCCGCGGCTTCGGCGCGCTCGCGCATCGTGGTCATGCCCCAGCGCCCGCGCGGCGCGCTGGCCGGGTCGAAGCCTTTGCCATCGTCGATGACGCTGAGCACGAGCTCGCCGCCCTTCTCCTCGAGGCCCACTGTAATCCTTTTAGCCGAAGAATGTTTCGCGGCGTTGTTGAGCGCCTCCTGCGCTATCCGGAACAGGGCCACTGCGGCCTCGGGGCGCAGGCCCGCGCCCGCCTCGCCCGCCTCGACCCCGACCCGGATCCCGGTGCGCTGCGCGTACTCCTCGCCGTACCAGGCGAGCGCGGCCGCGAGGCCGTACTCGTCGAGCAGCGCCGGCCTGAGATCGGCCATCACGTTCTCGATCGACTGCAGCGTGGCGTCGACCAGCTTGAGCGAGTCCTCGAGGCGGCGCCGGGCGGGCTCGTCCCCGAGCTTCCCGAGCAGGATGTCGAGGTTGATGTTAAGCGCGGACAGGTTCTGCCCCACCCGGTCGTGCAGCTCGCGCGCGATGCGGCGGCGCTCGGTCTCCTCGGCCTGCACCAGCCGCCGGGTGAGCGCGCGCAGCGCCGCCTCGGCGGCCTTCTGCTCGGTGACGTCGATGCAGGCGCCGACCATCTTGAGCGGCCGGCCGCCCTCGTCGCGCACCACCTCGCCGTGGCTGCGCAGCTGGCGCACGCGGCCGTCGGGCCGCACGATGCGCTCGTCCATGCTGAAGGCGCGGTTGTCCATGAGCGCCAGCGCCACGGTGGCGGCGGCGCGCGCGCGGTCCTCGGGATGGATGCGCTCGAGGTAGCTCTCGAAAGAGGGCCGGAACTCGCCCGGGGGCACCCCGTAGATCGAGTACATCTCGTCGGACCAGGTGACGCGCCCGCTCACCGGGTCCCATTCCCAGCAGCCGAGCCCGGCGAGCTTCTGCGCCTCGGCGAGGAGCGTGCGCTGCTCGCGCAGCGCGTGCTCGACGATGCGCCGTTCCGTGATGTCGGTCGCCACCGCCCCCACGCCCACCACCGCGCCGCCGGCGTCGAACACCGGGAACTTCGACACCATGCTGAAGCGCTCGCCGTCGACGTGCTGCGATGCGTCCTCGTACTGGACCGGCGCGCCACGCTCGAGCACCTCGGGGTCGCGCGCCGCGAGCGCGAGCGCCTGATCGCGCGTGAAGATCTCGCCGTCCTTGCGCCCGACGACCTGGTCCCGGCGCAGCCCGAAGCGCTGCAGGAAGCGCTCGTTCGCGAACCGGTAGCGCCCTTCGGCGTCCTTCAGGTACATGAGCGCGGGGCTGTGGTTGGTGAACGCCTGCAGGCGCGCCTCGCTCTCGCGCAGCGCATCGTAGGCGAAGCGCCGGTCGGTGATGTCCTCGACCATGGCGAGCATGCAGCGCAGGCGGCCGTCGGCGTCGGCGAGGCGCGCCAGGGTATGGCGCACCGAGATCACCTGGCCGCTCCGGCGCTGCATGCGGCTCTCGAAGTCGGCGTGGCTGCGCCTGCCCTGCACCAGCTCCTCGAACACGTTCCAGGCCGCTTCGGCGTCCTCCGGATGGGCGAGGTCGCCGAAGGTCTTCGCGCCGAGCTCGGCCTCGCTGCAGCCCGACAGGCGCAGGAACACGGCGTTGGCGCGCAGGAAGCGGCCGGTCGGATCGATCATCGCCGCGCCGAACGGCGTGCGCTCGAACATCGCGGCGAGCATCGCCTCGTTCTCGCGGCTGAGCTGGCGCGCGGTCATGTCGCGCGTCACCTTGGCGAAGCCGCGCAGCTCGCCCGACGCGCCGCGCAGCGCGGTGAGCGTCACCTCGGCCCAGAACCGCGTGCCGTCCTTGCGCCGCCGCCAGCCTTCGCCGTGGTGGCGGCCCTCGCGCTCGGCACGCGCGAGCGCCGCCGCGGGCTCGCCCGCCGCCTGCTGCTCCTCTGGATAGAACACCGAGAGATGCCGACCGACGATCTCGGCCGCGGCGTAGCCCTTGATGCGCTCGGCGCCGGCATTCCAGCTCACCACGTGGCCGGCCGGATCGAGCAGGAAAATGGCGGAGTCTGAGACGGTGGTGACGAGCAGGCGGAACAGCTCGTCGGCGGGATGTCCGGCGAGCGCCTGCTCGGCGATCCTCGAGTCCATTTCCATGGGACGGCAAATTCTACCCGCCGCGCCGGCCGCCCACGCTGTAGCGATCGAACTACAAGGTCACGCGGGGCAGCCCTTCAACTCCTGCCGCGGCACTTCGCGCGAAGCGCCGCGGCGCGGATCGGATTCACGCAGCACCACGTTGTAGATGCTGTCCTTGTAGCTCACCGCGAACTCGTAGCGATATCCCGGGCGCGGCTTGAGCAGCGTGCCGGCGCCGGCGCTGGAGGTGCTGCCGCCGAACAGCGAGGAACCCTCGAAGACGAACACGAGATAGCTCGCGCGCTCCGCGGGCAGGCCGAGCGCGATCGAGGGCCGGTCGAGCTTGACCGTGCCGAGGTAGCTGGTATGGCAGCCGGAGTCGACCTCGTGGATGTGCACCGAGCCGCGCATGCTCGAGAGCATCGAGCCCGATTCGATCGTCGAGCGGACCACGACGTTCTCGGGCGCGACGTTCGGGTAGGTCTTGAGCGACGAGCAGCCCGCCGCGAGCGCAACCAGCCAGACGACGGCGAGCTGCAGCGCAGCGCGCGGACGCATCAGGACTTCGTCATGTCCGGGCAGCCCAGGTTTTCACCCGTGGCCCACCCGGTCAGCGCGCGGACCAGCGTGTCGACCCCCACCGACGGACCATAGATGTCGATCCGGGTGCGGCTCTTGTCGATCGGCGTGGCGTCGGCGACCAGCATGTAGAGGCCGCCGGGCGGCACCTTGCCCGGCACCAGCACGCCGCTCTTGAAATCGCGCTGCAGGTGGAGCTCGGCCTTCTGCGGATTGCTGACCACGGTCGCCTTGTAGACCGTGAGGATGTTCTGGTAGGAAGTCGAGCTTTGCGACACGCTGCGCACCGACACGTTGAGGCAGTCGGGCGCACGCGCCTGGAAGGTCTTCGCCACGTCACGCAGCGGGCGCTTCGCCTCGAAGGTCTGCACCTTGCCCATGAAGGCGCCGGGAATGGCCTCGCGGAACTCCTGCGCGGTTTGCGGTTGGTTCGCGCAGCCGGCGAGGAGCAGACCGAACGCAGTGAAGGCAGTGGTTTTTGTCATTGTTTTCCCCTTTGCCACGCGGGAGAAGGCTAGCTCTGTCCACTTCCAGGCGCAAACAACTCTGGCACGAAAGCCGCTAGACTCGGCGAGTGCCGGTCACCATCGACGACATCCGCGCCGCCGCGCGGCGCATCGCCGGAGCGGTCGAGCAGACCCCGTGTGTGCACAGCCGCACACTTTCGCGGCTCGTCGGCGCCGAAGTGTTCCTGAAGTTCGAGAACCTCCAGTTCACCGCCTCGTTCAAGGAGCGCGGCGCGCTGAACAAGCTGCTCTCGCTCGGCGAAGCCGAGCGCGGGCGCGGCGTCATCGCCATGAGCGCGGGCAACCACGCGCAGGCCGTCGCCTACCACGCCGCGCGGCTCGGCATCCCGGCTACGATCGTCATGCCGCGGGGCTCCCCCAACACCAAGATCAAGAACACGCAGGTGCACGGCGCCACCGTGGTGCTCGAGGGAGACAACCTGTTCGAGGCCGGCAAGCGCGCGCGCGAGCTCGCCGCGCGCGACAACCTGGTGTTCGTCCATCCCTACGAGGACCCGCTGATCATCGCCGGCCAGGGCACCGTCGGCCTGGAGATGCTCGCCGCGGTGCCCGACCTCGACCTCATCGTGGTGCCGGTGGGCGGCGGCGGCCTGATCTCGGGTATCGCGACCGCGGCGAAGGCGCTCAAGCCCTCCATCCGCATCCTCGGCGTCGAGTCCAGGAACTACCCCTCGATGCACCAGCGCCTGGCTGGAATTCCGGTCGAGTGCGGCGGCGACACCATCGCCGAGGGCATCGCGGTGAAGGACGTGGGCGCGACCGCGTTTTCCATCATCCGGGAGCTGGTCGACGAGGTGCTGATCGTCGAGGAAGAAACCATCGAGCGCGCGGTGGTGGCGCTGATCGAGATCGAGAAGACCGTCGCCGAAGGCGCCGGCGGGGCGGGGCTCGCGGCGCTGCTGCAGCACGCGAGCCTCTTCGCCGGGCGGCGCGTCGGCATCCCGATCTCGGGCGGCAACATCGACAGCCGCGTGCTCGCCTCGGTGCTGATGCGCGGCCTGGTGCGCGACGGGCGCCTCGTGCGCCTGCGGGTAACGATGCCCGACGTGTCCGGCAGCCTCGCCAAGGTGGCCGCGGTGATTGCCGAAGCCGGCGGCAACATCGTCGAGATCCAGCACCAGCGCCTCTTCGGCACCTCCTCGGTGCGCTCGCCCGAGGTCGAGTTCCTGGTCGAGACGCGCGACCGCGATCACACCGGTGCGCTGCTGCGCGCGCTTCGGGAAAAGAACGTCAGGGTCTCAGCGTCCTGACGCGGCGTGATTCATCCGCAGCGCGTGCGGCGCAATACGCAATAGACGTTGTGCGGAAAGTAGTCCTGTACTGCGGGCATGCGCATCACGGCATCGGATATCCGCTGCAGCAGCGGGAAGCGCTGCAGGAAGGTATTTACCGCCAGCCACTCGAATTCCCAGCCGGTTTCCTCGACCATTTTCAGGAACTCGGAGTAGCGCATCATATTGAGGCCCCCCGCGATCTCGCCGTAGCGGGTCGCCGGATCGGTGGGTCGGTAGAATTCCCGCCGCACCCTTAACACGGCGTTCTGCGGAAACAGCAGCCCTCGCCAGGGGATCTGAACCCGAAAGAATCCCCACATGTGGTCGCCCAGCGGCGAATGGAACAGCGGGCCGAAAGCGAGCACCGCAGCGCCGTTCGGCGCTATGAACGCCTTCATCCTCTCGAGGAATGCCTTCGGCTGGTCAATATGCTCCATCGCGTCGAAGGACAGCAGTACGTCGTACCTCTGCGGCGGCTCCCACGAGTGCAGGTCCGCGCAGACGAACTCGATTCGATCGGAAACGCCGTACTTTCCCGCGAGCGCGGCCGCTCGCTCTATATTGCGAGGCAGGAAGTCGACGCCCGTCACGTTGCGCAATCCCAGCTTCGCCAAAGCGATCGTCACGTCCCCGGGCCCGCATCCCATGTCCAGATACCTGAGATCGGGGGCCATGGGCATCTTGCCGTTGAAGCGCGCAATGAGCTTATGGGCCTTGCCGACCCCCTCGGCGAATTCCTGGCCCGCAATCCGGCCGGCGGCAGCGTCCAGCTGTTCTTCGGTCGCCCATTCGCGCCGGTGAGCCAGGCAGCGAAGCAGGTAGTAGCTGGCCGATTCCGCGCCCGAGCGAATCGATCCGTTCAGATACGCTGTCATGAGGACCTCGCGAAAGTATTCGCGTCCATTGATGGGCCTGGAGAGGCGACCGTATTGAGAAAAGCAAGCGAAGTGCCGGTCTGCGCCCGGCAAGTCAAGCGGACTACGCGAACTGACAGACGGACTACGCGAGTTCCGAGATTTCCACGAGGTTCGGATCCGGATCGCGTACGTACACCCAGGGCAGCTTCGACATCGGCTCGCCGGGAGGGTCGGAGATGGTGTCCGATGTGCCGCTGCCCATGATCTTCGGATCGGCGCGGCCCTGGTGTCGGGGTATGCGTGCCATGGATTGCCTCCTTGTGGGACTACTTCTAGGCAAGCAACCCCCGTTCCAGACGGACGAGTTCGGGATCGGCGTGAGGCGCCGGACGGAAGCCGAAGCTCGCGGCGAGGCGCAGCATCGCGCGATTGCCTTTGCGCACCAGGCCATGCAGCACCGGCAGGCTTGCCCGCTGCGCGTGCTCGAGCAGTCGCTGCATCAGCGCGCCTCCCAGCCCGGAGCCCTGCCAGGCGTCGGTCACCACTACTGCGAACTCGCCCCCGGCGCATTCGGCGAGCGCGACCAGCGCCTCGCCGTCGAACGCCGCGAGGCTGAGATCGCGCGGATCCGAGGCGCGCGTGGTGCGTTCGAGCTGCCGCGGCGTCAGCTCGCAGATCGCGGAAAAGTAGCGCTCGCGGCGCGAGCGCGGCGAGAGCCGTCGGACGAACTCCTGAACCAGGAGGAGGTCCTCTGCCGTCACCTTGCGGATGAAGACATCAGGCGGCACGGCTCAGAGGATTCTCTTTGCGCGCGGCCGCAGCGCCGCGAGTGAGCTGCAGCACATCGCGCTGCGCGTGGCTGCCGCCGATACGGTGCGCCACCGGCGGCAGCGCCCGCAGGAGTCGCGCGGCGACTGCGAAGTCGCCGCGGCCGAAGGCGGCGAGCGCGCGGCACGCCGGCAGGCCGACCAGCCGCGTCATGTCATGGTTCGCGCCCGAGGGACGCGCGAGGCGGCGCTCCTGCGCCGCGAGCAGGCGGCTCGCGTAATCGGGACGCTGCCCGCCGACGAACGCCATCATCGCGTGCAGATCGTTGAAGGCGCAGTACGCATCCTCCGCGCAGGGCGACCAGCGCGCGGCCGCGACCTGGAAACGCTTTCCCAGGGGGAAGCCCGCGAGGTGCAGGCGCCACAGCAGCGCCGAGGTGTCGATCAGCTGCGAGAGCGATTCGCCCTGGATGCGATGGTCGTAGATGGCGAGCGCCTGCTCCGGGCGTCCGAGCTCGAGGTGATAGAGCGCGATGTGCCACCACAGGTGGGTGGATGCGGCGCCGGCGCCAGTCCACAGCGCGGCGCGCGCGCCCATCCAGCGGATCCCTTCCTCGAAGCGGCCCTGCATTTCCATCACGTGCGCGAGCGCGTGGTGGGCGCGCACGTCCCAGGGCTGTAGCGCCAGCGCGCGGTATGCGGCGGCTTCGGCCTCCTCGTAGGCGCCGCATTCCTGCAGCGCATAGGCATGCATCGCGAGCACCGCATGGTAGCTCGGCATGGACCGTTGCCAGTGTTCGAGGACCCTCGTGGTGCGCGCGAGCTGCGAGCCGGGGCTGCCGAGGTAATAGTCGAAGGTCTGCGCCACCACGAGCGCCAGCAGGTCGTGCGGCGCATCCGCGAGGATCTCGTCGTACGCCCGGCAGGCCGCGGCGAGGTCGCCGTCGAGCGCGACGGCGATCGCGGCGAGATGGGCGTGCTCGTGGGGCCTGAGCTCCAGGTGAGTCAGCCTGGCGTAGGCCCAACCTGCGGCTTCGACGTCGCGCACGTCGCGGCTGCACAGGAGCAGGCTCGCCTCGACCAGGTGCGCGGCCGCGGACCCCGGCGCCGAGCGCACGGCCGCGCGCGCCGCGGCGAGCGGATCGCCGCGGTGCGCGAGATAGTCGAGGAGCGCGGGATTCACGGCGCTTGTCAGTGGTACTCGTAGACCTCGCCGTCCTGCGCGTCGGCGGCGGGCGCCGGCCACAGGGCGACGGCGCTGACCCCGAGCGCCTCGGCGTGCGCTTCGGACACGGTGTCGGCGGGATTGCAGCCGGCGGCGAGGGCGAGAAGTGCTGCGGCCGCGAGAAGTGCGAGCTTTTGCATGGTCGGGTCCTTTTCTAGAGGGCTGCGGTGGTGGGGTGCGACTGAGGCGCGGACAGGTTGGTCCAGTAGCGCGCTATGCGGTGGCCGATGCCGGCAAGCCGACCGCCGCGCTCGCGTGAACGCTCGTACAGCACGCGCGGGGCGCTGCCAGCGAGCGTCAGCACGATGCGCTCGGCGTAGTGGGCGGGCACCGGCGCGGTCAGGGTGAGCTGTGCTCCCTTGAGCGCGTGGGCGAGGACGATCCCTTCGCGCGCGAGCCTGAACTTCGCGCCCGGCGCGATGACGTGGTCGCGGCTGTCGTGCGCCTGCGTGATCCACAGCTCGCCGTCCCAGAGCTCGATCTGCATGCCGCGTCCGTGCTCGATGAGAAGCAGG
>DASYPG010000387.1:0-14124 GCA_036006885.1 Burkholderiales bacterium
CGAGCTTATAGCGGAACGGGTCCCACATGATCGGGTCCATGCCGACGAGCCGCGGCGCGAGATGGCCGATGGGAAAGAACTGCACGAACTCCATGTCGATGAGCTCGGCACCCGCGCGCAGCGCCAGCGCGTAGCCGTCGCCGCCCATGTTGATCGAGGCGCTGTTGCGCGCATAGAGCCGCGTGAGGCCGCCGGTGGCAATGAGGGTGGCCTTTGCGTTCAACGCAAGGAGTTCACCCGAGATCACATGGACGGCGTGAGCGCCAACGCAGACGCCGTCCTGCACAGCGAGATCGGTGACCAGGACCTCGCCGATGCGGCGGATTTCCGGAATGCGGTTCAGCTGCGCGCGCAGGGTCTTGGACACTGCCGGCCCGGTGTTGACGAAGTCGACGTAGACGCAGCGCGGACGATCGTGTCCCGGGGCTTGAACTTGTCTGATGTGGAGCTCGCTGCGCGCCCAGCCGACACCCCACGCATCCATCTCGCGGATGCATTCGGGCGCGTCCTCGCAGAGGAGCTGCGAGAGCGCGGGCTCGCACAGCCCGCGCCCCGCTTTCAGCGTGTCGGCGAGGTGGTGCTCCCAGTGGTCGGGGGCTTCCTCGCCGAGCGCGGCGGCGACGGTCATCTGCGCCATGACCGTGGCGCCGCCGCGGCCGATCAGGCTGCGGTCGACGAGGATCACGTGCGCGCCGGCGCGCGCTGCGCCGATGGCAGCGTACATCCCGGCCGCGCCGGAGCCGATGACGAGCACGTCGGTCTGCATTACTGCCCCGCGGCGATGGAGCCGCGATCGATGGCGACCACGCGGTCGACCAGGCGCTCGGAATGCTGCAGGTCCGATTCCGACAGCAGGATCGACAGGCCTTCGCGCTTGAGCCCGGCGACGACCTCGGCGAGCCGCTGCGCCAGCGCCGGCGCGACGCCCTCGAAGGGCTCGTCGAGCAGAAGCAGGCGCGTGCCGCACATCAGCGCCCGCGCTAGCGCGACGAGCTTCTGCTGGCCGCCAGAGAGCTGCAAGCCCTTGCGCGGCGCGAACTCTTTCACTTCTGGAACATATTCGTAGATTTTTTGCAGTCGAGCGTGCGCGTGCGGCACCCCGGTGGCCCACGCCGGGACGAGGACATTCTCCGCCACCGTGAGCTCGGGAATGAGGCGCCGGTCCTCTGGCATGTAGCCAATTCCCAGGCGCGCTCGCTCATGCGTGGCGACGCCCAGCAGATCGCGGCTCTCGAAGCGCACCGAGCCGCGGCCCGCCTTGAGCAGCCCCATGACCGTTTTCATCACGGTGGTCTTGCCGGCACCGTTGCGGCCGATGAGGCCGGTCATGGAGCCTGTCGGCACCTGGAGCGAGACGTCGCGCAGGATCTGCATCGACGCGATCGAGACGCTGAGCTTCTCTATTTCAAGCACGGGTGCCGACCACGTAGCGCCTGACCTCGGGATGCGCGAGCGCCGCCTGCGGCGGCGCGTCGGCGATGATGCGCCCGTCGTAGAACGCGAGCACGCGCTGCGCGAAGCGGCTCACCACCTCCATGTCGTGCTCGACGAAGAGCACGGTCGCGCCTTCGGCGCGCACCGCCTCGAGCACCATCTGCATGATGCCGAACTTCTCCTGCGCGGACACGCCGCTCGTGGGCTCGTCGAGCAGCAGGATGCGCGGCCGCGCCACCATCGCGAGCGCGATGTCGAGCAGCTTGCGCGCGCCGCCGGGCAGGACCTGCGCGTTGCGGTCGCGGTACTCGAGCAGCCCGAACCGGCCGAGGATGCGCTCGGCCACCGCCTCGGCCGGCTCGCCGTAGCCCGGCACCAGCGCGTCGCGGCGCGAAAAGTACCCGGCGAGGCCGGCGTTGCGCAGCACGATGCCGATGCCGATCAGCATGTTGTCGAACACCGAGAGCGAGCCGTAGAGCTGCGGGATCTGGAACGAGCGGCAGATGCCCAGGCGCGTGATGTCGCGCGGCGGAAGGCGCGTGATGTCGCGGCCCTCGTAGGCGATGCTGCCGCGGTCGGGCTTGAGGTAGCCGGTGACGATGTTGATGAAGGTGGTCTTGCCGGCGCCGTTGGTGCCGATCAGCCCGACGATGGAATCCTTCTCGATGGCAGCGCTCACCTCGCTCGCCGCCGTGACCGCGCCGAACGCCTTGCACAAACTCCGCGCGTCGAGAATTATCGCCATCTGAAACGTGAAAAGGCCGACCAAAGCCCGCTGGGAAGAAACACGATCAAGAGAAGCAGCGCTACGCCGAGCGTCATCTGCCAGGTGTTCGGCGACAGGTCGTAGGCCATCGTGTGGATCGCGCCGTAGATCAGCGCGCCGACGAAGGGCGCGATCACGTTGCCGGTGCCGGCGAGGATCGCGATGAAGATGAATTCGCCGGAGGTGGTCCAGTAGGCCATCTCGGGATCGATGTGGCCGACCACGGTCGCGGCGAGCGCGCCGCCGACGCCGGCGAGGCCGCCCGCAATCACGTATTTCACGTGCACCGCGCGGCGCGCCGAAGCGCCCATGTACTCGACACGGATCTCGTTGTCCTTGATCGCCGGCGCGAGCCGGCCCAGCGGCGTGTTGAGGTAGCGATGCACGGCGAGCGCCGCGACCAGCGCCACCGCCGCCGCCGACACCAGCACCGCGTAGCGCACCCAGTCGGGACCCGGCCGGACGCCGAAGAGGGTCGAGGGCAGGATGTTGAAGCCGTCGGTGGAGCCGAGCGCCTCGCTCTTCACCAGCAGCCCGTACAGGATCATGGAAAGCGCGAGGCTGAGCAGCCCGAAGAAGATGCCGCGATAGCGCGCGAGCAGGAAGCCGAGCACGAACGCCGTGGCCGCCGCCACCGCGCCGCCGACCAGCATCTCGACGAAGATGTCCGAGATGCCGAAGAAGCGGCCGAGCGCGCCGGCGGAGTACGCGCCGAGACAGTAGAAGAGCGCCTGGCCGAAGGAGACCAGCCCCGCGCGCAACAGGAGCAGCAGGCCGAGCACCACGAGCCCGCGCGCGACCGCCACGGTCATGATGAACATCGCCCACTGCGGCAGCCATGGCCCCAACGCCGCCAGGAGAACAAATACTGCGAAGGCAATCGCGACGGTGTGGTCCCGTCTTATCCTTCCCTGTTTCATATTTTTCTCGGCTCGGCCAGGCTGAAGAGGCCGCGCGGGCGCAGTGCGAGCACCACCGCCATGACGAAATAAATGACGAACAGCTCGACCTGCGGCATGTAATGGACCGAGAGCGAGCGCACCAGGCCGACCATCACGGCGCCGACCGCGGCTCCCGGCAGGCTGCCGAGGCCGCCGATCACCACCACCGCGAACGACAGCACGATCACCTCGACGCCAAGGCCCGGCACGACCGACACGGTGGGCGCGGTGAACGCTCCGGCGAGCGCGGCGAGCAGCGACCCGAGTGCGAAGGTGGCGAGATAGTAGCGGCCGACGTTCACGCCCATGGCGCGGCTCACCTCCGGATCGTGGATCACCGCGAGGAGGAGCTTTCCCGCGCGCGTGCTATGCAGCAGCCACGCCAGCCCACCGCCGAAGAACAGCGCGACGGCGACCAGGATGAGGTTGTAGGTGGGGTACGCCATCCCCGCGACCTGGAAGCTGCCGAGGAGCGCGTACGGCTCGGCGATGAAATACGGATTCACGCCCCAGATCAGCTTCACCACGTCTTCCAGAATGAGGAAGAGCGCGTACGTGACGAGCAGGATCACCACCTCGTCCCTCGAGTACAGCGGCCGCAGGATCACGCGCTCGATGAGGATCGCGAACGGCGCCGCCACCACGATCGCGGCCACGACCAGCACCGCGTAGGACAGCATCGGCGGATAGCCGTGCGCGAGCCATGCCGCGGTCATCGAGGCCGCGGCATAGGCGCCGATCGCGTAGAAGCTGCCGTGGGTGACGTTGACGATCTTCATCACCCCGTAGATCAGCGTCAGCCCCAGCGCGGCGATGAACAGCCACGCCGAGTAGATTACGCCGTCTACGAATACCGAGAGAAGCTGGTTCAGTTCTGCTTGAAGCCGTTCTTGATCCAGTCGGCCGACTTCACGCCCTCGGGCGGGTTGACCTTCTCCGCGGGATAGCGCTTCACGTTGACCAGGGTGAGCTTGCCGTTCGCGAGCCGGGTGGTGCCGTAGGCCGTCTCCATGATCGCCTGGTGCCCTTTGCCGATCGCCATGCGAACCGTGCCGCCGGGCCCCTCGAACGTCATGTTCTCGAGCGCCGCTGCGACCTGCTCATTGGTCGGGCGCTTGCCGCCTGCAGTTGTTCCTCCTCCCATTGCGGCCTGCGCCTTTTCCCACGCCAGCTTCACGCCGAGGATCGCCTGCGCCATCTGGTAGGACGCGTAGTTGGCCGGCGCGTTGAAGCGCTTCTCGAAGCCGGCGGCGAACCACTTGTTGTAGGCGTTATCCGGGGCGAACGGGCCGAACGGCCCGCGCGCGCCGAGCACCGTGCCGTCGGGAATCTGCGCGCCCAGCTTGTGCATGGCAGTCTCGCCGGTGGTCAGGATGGTCAGGCTCGACTTCATGAGGCCGCGCGGCCCGCCCTGCAGGATCAGCGCCTCGAGGTCGCCGTCCCAGAAGCTCGAGTGGATCACGTCGGCCTTCGCGCCGAGCAAGGCCGAGATCTCGGCGTTGTACTGGCCGGCGAACAGCTTCGGCATCTGCGAGGTCTTCACCTCGAGGTTCGGCACCAGCACTTTCATCGCCAGCTCGAAATCGCCCCACGAGTCCTGTCCCCACGCGTAGTTCTGGTTGAGGCCCGCGATCGACTTGATGTTCGGCCTGGCGTCCCTGACGTAGAGCGCCGCGCCGACGCTGTCCATGGTCGCCGTGGGCGAAGTGCGGAACACGTACTTGTAGGCGGCGTCCTCGAAGATGCGCGGCGTGCCGCAGTCGAAGAAGTTGGTGAACTTCTTCAGCTCCTCGGCGACCGGCGCTATGGCGAGGCAGTTGCCGCTCGAGATGTAGCCGATCACGAGATCGACGTTGTGCCGCTGCACCAGGTTGCGGAATTCGGTGACCTGCGTCGTGGTGCTGCCCGCCTCGTCGACGACCACGGTCTCGATGGTCGCGCCGCCGAAGCCCTTCTTGTCGTACGGCGCCGGGCCCCTGCCGGCATTCAGCTCGTCGATCACGAAGTCGGCCGCGTTCTTCGCCGGCACGCCGAACGGCGCCGCCGCCGGCCCCGAGATGAACGCGACGATCCCGATCTTGACGTTCTGCGCCAGCGCGCTCGGCGCCGCCGCGGCCGCCGCAAGAGCGGTCAATGCAACAACAGCCAGCCTGTTCCCGAAGCTCATGTGCCATCCTCCTCTTGGATCAAGATATATTAACCGAAGCACTTTCCCGGAGAGACGCCATGAGCTCGGCCGATTCCCCAGCGAGACTCCTCACCAATGCGCAGATTTTCGATGGTACCGGTCGGGCGCCGTTCTCCGGCGAGGTCCTCGTCAGGGGCAACCGCATTGAGGCGGTGAGCGAACCGGGCGCGCATCTCGATCGCCGCAGCGCCGAGGCGATCGATTGCGGCGGCGCAACCTTGATGCCGGGCCTGGTCGAAGCGCACGCGCACCTGTCGTGGCCCTCGTCGGTCGGCCGCATCATCGACGCCATGATTCTGCCGCCCGAGGAGCATCTGCTGGTCACCGCGAGGAACGCGCGGGTTACGCTCGACGCCGGATTCACCAGCGCCTATTCGGCCGGATCGCTCGGTCCGCGCTTCGAGATCGCGCTGCGCGAGGAAATCAACGGCGGCTGGATTCCCGGGCCGAGGCTGCGCGCCTCGTCGCTCGAGCGGCTGCCCGACGGCGCGCTGGGGTTGAAGGCCGAGGAAGGTACGCAGCATCCGCGCGGCCCGGCGACGATGCGAGCCTACGTGCGCGAGATGGCCAAAGCGGGCGTCGACTCGATCAAGTTCCTGCTCTCGAGCGACGAAGCGTTCACGCCGGGGGGCTCGCAGCAGCTTACCTATACCGAGGAAGAGGTCGCCGCGATCGGCGACGAGGCGCGCGCGTGCGGACTGTTCCTCGCGTGCCACGCGCAGGCGGCGCACGCGGTGAAGCTCGGAGCGAAGCACGGCTTTCGCATCCTCTACCACTGCAGCCACGCCGACGAAGAAGCGCTCGACCTGCTGGAAGCGAGGAAGGACGAGCTGTTCGTCGCGCCGGCGATCGGGCTCATGTACGCCCGGACCTACGAGGCCGGCTCATTCGGGATCACCCGCCAGGTGGCCGAGAAGCTCGGCGCCCCTTTCACGCTCGAGCGCATGCAGAAGCTCTACCCGAAGATGCGCAAGCGCGGCATCCGCGTGCTGCCCGGCGGCGACTACGGCTTCCCTTACAACCCCATCGGGCGGAACGCGCGCGACCTGCAGTGGTTCGTCGAGCTCCTCGGCTACACACCGATCGAAGCGCTCGTCGCCGCGACCAAGCTGGGCGGCGAGCTCATGGGACGCGGCGAGCTCCTCGGCCAGGTGAAGCCCGGCTATCTCGCCGACCTTCTCCTCGTCGACGGGGACCCGACGCGCGACGTGCGCATGCTGCAGGATCAAGATAAGCTCGCGATGATCATGAAGGACGGCAAGTTCCACAAGCGCTCTGCAAATTTGCGTACCATCACGCCGCTACTGGAAGGCCTCGCCCTGACGGCCAAGTAAATGAACGACCCTGTAGAAGTTCGAAAGGCCATTCGCGCGGGCCGCCACCGCAGGAACACCGCGGGGCTCGCCCGCGGCTACGTGCAGGGAAACGTCTGCATCCTGCCGCGGGAATACGCCGAGGACTTCCGCGCCTTCTGCGAAGCGAACCCGAAGCCCTGCCCGCTCCTCGCCGTGTCGGCGCCGGGCGACCCACGCCTGCCCGAGCTCGGCGAGGACCTGGATATCCGCACCGATGTCCCCGCGTACCGGATTTTCCGGAATGGAAAGCAGGAAGGCGATGTCTCGGATCTGCGCGACCTGTGGCGCGACGATCTCGTGACGTTCGTCCTGGGCTGCTCGTTCTCCTTCGAGGAAGCGCTGATGAAGGCGGGGCTACGCCTGCGCTACGTCGAGCAGGGAACAAACGTGCCGATGTACCGCACCAGCCTCGACACCGTGCCAGCCGGTGCCTTCCGCGGCAAGCTCGTCGTGTCGATGCGTCCCTTCAGGCCGGCGGACGCGATCCGCGCGATCGAGATCACCTCGCGCTATCCCCGTGTGCACGGCTCGCCGATCCACGTTGGTTTTCCAGAAATGATCGGAATACAGAACCTCGATCAGCCCTGGGCCGGCGACCCGACCGAGGTGCGCGCCGACGAGCTGCCGCTCTTCTGGGCCTGCGGCATCACGCCGCAGTCGGTGGTGCTCGAGGCGCGGCCGTCGCTCTGCATCACCCATTCGCCGGGTCACATGCTGGTCACCGACCTGAGGAACGCCAGCCTCGAGGTCTGATCAAGGCCAAAGCCGCTGCGAGGCAATCCGAGCGCCGTCGCCCAGCGCCTTGAGCTTCGCCCAGGCGACAGCTTCCGGAATCTCGGTGTTGCCCGCGGTCGAGGCAAAGCCGCAGTCGTTGCCGAACATGACGTTCTCGCGTCCCGCCGCCCGGGCCCAGCGCTCGATGCGATCGGCGACGCCCTCGGGATGCTCGATCGTCACGTTCGAATGCGTCACCGCGCCCGGGATGAGCATCTTGCCTTCGGGCAGCTTCAGCTTCTGCGCCACCCGCCACTCGTGGTCGTGGCGGGGATTGGCCGCCTCGAACGAGTACGCCCCGACTCGAATCGTGAGGATGAGGTCGAGCACCTGCTCGAGCTGCAGGTCCGACAGGCGCGGCCCGAAGTTGACGCCATAGCAGGTGTGATAGCGGATGCGCGCCTCGGGAAGGCCGCGCAGCGCGTGGTTCAGGTGCTCGATGCGCTTCTGCATCCACGCGCGGTACTGCGCGAGGTCCATGTCCTTGCGCGAGTCCCAGGAGCTCACCATCCTCGGATCGTCGATCTGCAGGTACAGGCCCGCGTCGAGGATCGACTTGTATTCTTCGCGCATCGCTTCGCCATGCGCCTCGAAATACTCTTCCTGCGACCGGTAGTACTCGTTGGCGTCGCTCGGGATGGGGCTCGCCGAAGGCATGAACCCTTCTTCGGCGCCGGCTCCGGACATGGCCTCGCTCAGGTTGGCGAGGTCGCGTTGCAGGAATTCGTGGCCGATGTACTCGATAGGCGCCACGCACACGCGCGGCGCGACGCGCACGGTGTTGGCGAACGGGCTGTGCTCCTGCACGTTCCGGTAATACTCGGGAAACAGGGTCGCGTCGCGGCCGTTCGGGTCGACCGGTCCCGGCGCGGGCATGCCGCCCTTGGGGATGCGCGGCTCGAAGCCGCCGATGCGCTCGGCGCGGTACGCCATGAAGCTCGGTTTGCTGCACTCGCCATCGCTCACGATATCGATGCCCCCCTCGACCTGCTTGCGCACGATCTCATGCACGTTCCTCGCGAGCGCCTTCTCGTACGCCGCTTCGTCGACGCGCCCGCCTTCGAAGCGGGCGTGCAGCGCCGCGAGCATGTCGGCAGGGCGTGGCAGGCTGCCGGTGTGGGTGGTGCGAATCCGATCGGTGCTACGCTCCATCGGGCCATCTCCTATGACGCGAATACTAATCTCCGTATTACTGCTCGCTGCTTCCGGTGCACTGCAGGGGCAAACAGGCTACCCCGACAAGCCGGTGCGGCTGGTGGTCGGCTTCAGCGCCGGCGGGCCGACCGACCTGCCGGCGCGGTTCATCGCCGATCGGCTGGGGACCGCCCTGGGCCAGCGCGTGATCGTGGAGAACCGCCCGGGCGCAGGGGGACAGATCGCAACGCAGGACGTCCTGTCCAAGCCGAGGGACGGCTACAACCTGCTCTTGTGCACCCATTTCGAGGCCATCAACGCGGCCGTCTACAAAAACGTCGCCTACAAGCTTTCCGACCTCGCACCGATCAGCCAGATCTCGCGCTACTACTACGCCGTCGCGCTGACCAACGAAGTCCCGGCGCAGGACCTCGAAGGGTTCATAGCCTATGCGCGCGCCCACCCGGGCAAGCTCAACTACGGCACCGTCGGCCGCGGTTCCGCGCAGGAAGTCCTCGCGCTCGAGCTCGCGAAGGCCGCCGCAATCCGCCTGACCGGGATTCCCTACAAGGGAGGCGCCGACGCGTTGAACGACCTCATCGCCGGCCGAGTGCATCTCTACGTTTCGCCGACCCTCACGGTCCTGCCCCAGTACAAGGCGGGCCGGCTGCGGGTCCTCGGCGTCACGAGCGCCGAGCGCCTCGCGGCCGCGCCCGAGATCCCGACGCTCGCGGAGAAGGGCCTTTCCTTCGTGCGCTTCGGCTGGCTCGGCCTCTGCGGCGGTGCCGGCACCCCGCAGCCGGTGATCGCGCTCCTCAACCGGCAGGTGAGCGCGATCGTCAAATCGCCCGAATACCGCGACCTGATCGAGAAGGCCGGCTCGGTCGCGCTCTCCTCCACGCCCGAGGAGCTCGCGCAGATCCTGCATGACACCTACGAGCAGACCACCCGCATCGCCCGCGAATTCGGCCTCCAGCTCGACTAGGGTTCCGACAGCCAGCGCTCGGCCGCGGCGACGCTCTGGAAAAGGCGCACATTCACCCCGCGGTTGACCGCGACCGTCTCGGCGAAATGCGCCATCGACACATCGTCTGTCATATGGGGCACGTAGGCGATCTTCAGGAGCTTGGTGCCGTCGGCCGCCCGCTGCGAAATGACTTCGTAGACGCTGGTGGTGTTCAAGTTGGGACCGTGAAGCTGCATGTCGAGCAATACGGCGGAGCGGCCGCTCGTCACGCAGGCCGCGTAGGCCTCCTCGAGGAACTTGAGCGCGTTCGCGGGCGTGAGGTCGCCGTCGACGCGCGCATACACGTACGTCGGCCGTTCTTCGATCGTGAGCTGGTATGCCACGGCCAGTCCCCCATTACGTCCGGCTAGCCTACTCCAACCCGGGCGAAAATCGGTTCTAGCCGGGAATCTCCGGGTCGACGAGCCTTGCCAGCGCATCGAGCGACTCCTGCCAGCCGAGGTAGCAGGCCTCCGCGGGAATGACCTCGGGAACGCCTTCCTGCACGACGTTGAGCTCGGTCCCGCAGGAAACCGCCTTGAGGCTCACCGTGACCGTCATCTCCCCCGGCAGGTTCGGGTCGTCGAACTTGTCCGTGTAGCGCAGGCGCTCGTTCGGCTTGAGCTCGAGATAACGGCCGCCGAAAGAGTGGCTCGCGCCGGTGCTGAAGTTCGTGAACGACATCCTGTGCGTTCCCCCGACCCGCGCGTCGAGCTCGTGGACCTTGCCGGTAAAACCATTCGGGGGGAGCCACTTCGCCATGGCGGCGGGATCGAGGAAGGCCCGATAGACGCGCTCGGGTGTGCCCCGCAGCACGCGATGAAGCCGGATGGTGTTTCCTGACATGGTGCTTCTCCTTTGAGGTGACCTACCCTATAGTCGAACGACGCCGATCCGGATCGACACAGGAGGGCTCCGGCCATGAAAACATATTTCGCGCTCCTCGCCGCATCCCTGTTCTCCACCGCAGTCGCCGGCACGCTCGGTGGCCCGCTCACGCTCGAAGACGAGGGCAGCTTCTTCGTCAACGGCAAGGTCGTGACCTCGCAGCATCCGGGGGCGTCGCTGGTCACGGGCCCGGCCGCGCCGGGACGCATCACGGTGAACCAGATGTATGTCCAATACCGCGTCCCGGCATCGGCGAAGGGTCCGGCGCTGGTGCTGGTGCACGGCTCGAATCATTCCGGCGTGACCTACGAGACCACGCCCGACGGCCGCGAGGGCTGGGCTACCTACTTCCTGCGCAAAGGCTTCCCCGTCTACGTCGTCGACCATTCCGGGCGCGGGCGTTCGGGCTTCGATCCTACGCCGGTCAACCTCGTGCGCGAGCAGCCGGGCGCCAATCCGGCATCGCTGCCGACTCTGTTCCTCGCCACGCAGGAGCGAGCGTGGCTCAACTTCAGGCTCGGGCCGTCGTACGGCGTGCCCTTCCCGGGGCTTCAGTTCCCCGTGGAAGCGATGGAGCAGTACACGGCGCAGCTCGTGCCGAACGCCGAGACCACGCTCGCCGGCGTCGGCGCCAATACTGTCGACGGCCTCGTCGCGCTCCTCGACAAGATCGGTCCCGCGGTGGTGATGGTGCATTCGCAGTCCGGACTCTACGGGCTCGACGTGGTGCGCAAGCGCTCGAACCGGGTGCGCGCGCTCGTCAGCGTCGAGGGCGGCTGCGACAGCTTCCAGTCCGCCGATGCAGCGCGTTTCAAGTCGGTGCCGATGCTCTCGCTCTGGGGCGACAACAGCGTCGGCGCCAAAGACACCGTCAACGGCGACAAGCGGCGCGAGGGCTGTCTCGCCGCGGTAAATTCGATCAAGGCCGCGGGCGGCCGTGCCGCGCTCGTCCTTCTCCCGGATGCCGGCATCAAAGGAAACAGCCACATGATGATGATGGACAAGAACAACCTTCAGGTGGCCGACCTGCTGCTCAAGTGGCTCGGCGAGAACCTGGGAGCACAGTAGACTTGGCACGGCATGTCGCAGCCGTCGGATGACGATCGGACCGTAGCCGCTGAGGCGATCCCGAGAGGAGCGGAGTCCGCGCTTGGCGCGAACGCCCTTTCCGTCGGCACACGCCTGCATGAGTTCGAGATCGTCGACCTGATCGGCGAGGGCGGCTTCGGCATCGTCTATCTCGCCCGCGATTGCGTCCTCGAGCGCAAGGTCGCCCTGAAGGAATACCTGCCGGCTTCGCTCGCGAGCCGCGGGCCGGGCGCGACTGTGGCGCCAACGTCGAGCCGCAGCGTCGAGACCTTCCAGATCGGCCTGCGCAGCTTCATGAACGAGGCGCGGATGCTGGCCCAGTTCGATCATCCCGCCCTGGTGAAGGTCTATCGATTCTGGGAGGCCAACGGCACCGCGTATATGGTGATGCCTTATTACGAAGGCATCACGCTGAAGGAAGCGTTGCGCCGCGCCGGCGCGCCCCCGGGCGAGAACCACCTCAAGCAGCTTCTTGCGCAGCTCCTCGACGCGATGGAGGTCCTGCATCGCGCCAATGCCCTCCATCGAGACATCGCACCGGACAACATCCTGATCCTGCCGGACGGCAATCCGCTTCTGCTCGACTTCGGCGCGGCGCGCCGCGTGATCACCGACCGGAGCCAGGCGCTGACTGCGATCCTGAAGCCCGGCTACGCGCCGATCGAGCAGTACGGCGAGTCGCCATCGCTGAAGCAGGGACCGTGGACCGACCTCTATGCGCTCGCCGGCGTGATCCATTTCGCCATCACCGGCGCGGCGCCGACGGCGGCGGTCACGCGCACCATCACCGACCCGGTCGTGCCGCTCAGCAAGGCCGCCTCCGGACGATACAGCGCGAAGTTCCTGCGCGCGCTGGATCAAGCCCTCGCGGTGAATCCGGCCAATCGCCCGCAAAGCGTGGCGGCGTTTCGCTCGCTGCTCGAGCTCGACCGAGTACCGCGCACGGTCACGCGCGCAGTCCCGCAAAGCCCTGAGCCTTCGGCCGCAGGCAGGGACTGGCTGCGCCTGGGCATTTATGCGGGCGTCGTGGTCGTTCTGGTCGCGGCAATCGGTGCGGTGGCAGTTCTGTGGGGCACTGCCAAACCCCCAGCACCGATCGCGACCTCGACCCCGACACCTGCGCCTGCACCTGCACCTGCGCCTGCGCCTGCACCTCAGGTGCCGCCTCCTGAGCAGAGTCCCAAAGTGGATAGCACGGCCGCGGCCGAGCCGGCGCCTCCGCCGAAGCAGGTGACCAAGCCCAGCGCGCCGTTGCGCCAGCCGAAGGCCCCTGCAGCGGAGGAGCCGCAACGGCGCTCCGAAAACAGGCTCGCGTTGCTGCTCTCCACCTTCCTGCAGGACGGCGAAAAGTGCTTCCAGGCCAAGCAATACGATTGCGCCATCGCGAAGGCGAACGATGCGCTGCAGGTCGATCCCGGCAGTGCACAGGCGCGGCGGCTGAAGACGGCCGCCACGGAGGAGCAGCAGCGAGCGCTCAAACAGATCAAGATCGACTAGGTATTCCCTTGGGAGGGGGAGAGCCATGGGGCATATTCGATTCGCCCGCAAATCCGCGGCCGTCGTTGCGTTGGCGGCCTTCGCAACCGGCTGCGCGACGCAACAAGGCGGTAGCGCACCGGCGGCAGATACGCTTTCAGGCGACTGCAATCCGCTCATCACCGGCGGCATCGGCGCTGCCATCGGCGCCCTCGCCGGCGGCAGCAAGAATCGCGGCACCGGTGCGGCAGCGGGCGCGGCGATCGGCGCGCTCGCGTGCGTTGCCTACAACTACGCGACGAAGCAGACCAAGACCGCGCAGCAGGTCACCGATGAGTACAAGGCCAAGAACAAGGGGACGCTGCCCGCAGCCGCGACCGTGACCCGCTTCAACGTCCAGGTCGCGCCGACCGCGAAGGTTCAGGCCGGCAACGCGGTCAACGTCGCCTCGAACATCGAAGTCGTACCCGGCACCACTAACCCGAAACCGAACGTCGAGCAGGAGATCACCCTCTTCAGTCCTGACGGTGCGCAGGCAGGCAAGGCGAGGAAACCCGCCAGTCAAGTTGCCGGCGGCGGCGGCTTCGAGACCTCGTTCAAATTCTCGCTGCCGCAAGGCGTGCCGCAAGGAGTCTATCCGGTGAAGAGCCAGCTCTATGTAGACGGCAAGCCCGCCGCCGGCACCGATACGCGCTTTCAGGTCGTCGTGGCGCCGGGCGGGGTAATCCAGGTCGCCCTGCGCTAGAGCGCTGCGGCGCCTGAGCGGCGCGTGCTCGAAGGCGCAATCGCAAACGTTGGTCAGGTTTCGCGCCGCGTACTCGACAGCGAAGTCTCCGAGGCTTACTTTGGTCACGGCGCGCGAGGATTGGGGGCGCGCGCAGCAGCAAAAGGGACGCGCGCGTGCACAGGGGAGTGCGCGCGTCCCTTGATCTCCTAGGTTCAAGCGCACTCGAGCGTGATGAGCGTGATCTCCGGGCTGGTGCCGAATCGGACGGGCGGCCCCCAACTCCCGGTGCCGGCGCTCACGTAAACCCACATCTGCCCCTCGCGCGAGAGCCCGGCGACGTGAGGCG
>DASYPG010000388.1:0-9845 GCA_036006885.1 Burkholderiales bacterium
TGAAAAATCTACAACGCCGGGTCACCGTCATTGCCGCAGCTCTTTCCCTCACCGCCGCGCCGAGCGCTCGGGCCTTTGAAGCCATCGACACCATAGGCTGGCCCTCGCACGGCGTGTTCCCCGCCTACCCCGCCGACGAGACCCGGCCCATCGGAATTCTGCTGGAAGCCGGCGTCATGCGCGACGACAACGTGCTTCGCGCCGAGACCAACCCGCAGGCCGATACCATCACCCGTGTGGGCGGCGCCGTGCGATACGACCAGCGCATTGTCGGCCGCCAGCGGCTGCGCCTGGACGCACGCGGCGACTACTACAAGTATGCCCACTCTACCAACCTCGACCACGGGGCCTACGCGCTCGCGGGCGATTGGCTGTGGGAAGCCGGCAACAGTCTCGCGGGAACCCTCACGGCCGGCTACGTACAGCGCCAAGCCGCCCTCAGCGAGACCCAGGCCGACCGCCTCGACCTGGTGAAGTCGGCCACCGTTGCGGGGACGGCGGCCTACCTCATCACGCCGCGCTTGCGGCTGCGCGGCGGCCTCGCCGGGGTGAAGGAGGAGCGCACACAGGCGGTCAAGACCGAATCCAATGCCGCCACCGGAACCGCCGCCGTGGAATATGTAAGCCCTCTCCTCAACACCGTTGGAGTCGAATATCGGGACACGCACGGCGAAGCCCCCCTCGCGGTCGGGGCGACCGGAGACACCGACTACGTCGAGCAGGAGCTCGCCGTGGTGGCGACTTATGCGCTCGGGGCCCAGCTGCGCTTCGCAGGACGCCTCGGGTATACCTCGCGCGACTACGACCAGGAAAACGCCACCCAGCACAACTTCGCAGGCCCCACCGGGCGCATGAGGCTCGAGTGGCTGCCGGGGTACAAGACGGTTCTCGGCTTCGACGCCTATCGCGAGCCGCGCTCGGTGATAGAGGTGAACGCGAGCCACATGATCGTAAGCGGCGTCAGCTTCGGCCCGCGCTGGGCCGTGACGAACAAGGTCGTGCTCGAGGCGCTGCTGGTGCGCGAGCGGCGCGTTTTCGACGGCGATCCGGCCCTCGCGGCCGGAACCATTCGGCGCGACGAGCTGATCCACCTGGCGCGCATCTCGGTCGGCTGGGAGCCGGCGCGCTTCTGGCAGCTGAGCGCGGCGTTCGACCACGGCGAGCGCGAGTCCAATGTCGTCGGCCGCGATTACCAGTTCAATGCGGTGATGGGAAACATCGCCTACGCCTGGTAGGCGCCGCAGGCAGCTCGGCGTGCGTTCCCGATACGCCTATCTCCCGTACGCGTCCTCGAATCGGACGATGTCGTCCTCGCCGAGATAGCTGCCGGACTGGACCTCGATCAGCTCGAGCGGCAGCTTGCCCGGATTCTCGAGGCGGTGGCGGGTGCCGGGTGGGATGTAGGTCGATTCGTTCTCGGTGAGCAGGAAACTCTCTTCGCCGCGCGTCACCCGCGCCGTGCCGCGCACCACGATCCAGTGCTCGGCCCGGTGGTAGTGCATCTGCAGCGAAAGCGCCGCCCCGGGCTCGACCACGATGCGCTTCACCTGGAAGCGCTCGCCGCTTTCGATGCTGTCGTAGGTGCCCCATGGGCGATGCACTTTGCGGTGCGAGAGGGTCTCGGCCCGGCCTTGCGCCTTGAGCGCGGCCACCAGAGGGCCGACCGCCTGGGCCCGGTCTTTTCGCACGACCATGACCGCGTCGGGCGTTTCCACGACGACCACGTCGTCGAGCCCCACGCACGCGACCAGCCGGTGCTGCGCCACGACCAGGGCATTCGCAGTATCGGCGAGGTGCACGTCGCCATGCACCACGTTGCCGCGCGCATCCTTCTCGCCGATTTGCCACAGCGCGTCCCACGCGCCGACGTCGCTCCATTGCGCGTCCAGGCGGACTACGACCGCTTCGGGCGGAGCGGGATTGTCGATGATGCGCTCCATCACGGCGTAGTCGATCGAGTCGGCGGGACAGCTCTCGAACGCGGCCGCGTCTACGCGCACGAACGCGCCGTCGCGCCTACCCTGCCGATAGGCGCGCTCGCACGCGGTAAGGACGTCACGGCGCAGGCTGCCGATCGCGTCGATCCACACCGATGCGCGCACGGCGAAGATGCCCGCATTCCAGAGGTAGCTCCCGGATTCGAAGTATTCGCGCGCCCGCGCCGCATCGGGTTTTTCCACGAATGCGTCGATGAAGCTGGCTTCGGGCTCGGCCATGGCGCGACCGGCGCGGATGTAGCCATAACCCGGCTCGGGTGAGGACGGCGGCACTCCAAAGGCGACCAGGTAGCCCCGGTGCGCGAGCGCGGCGCCGAGTTGGGCCGCGCGGGCGAATGCGTCGCTGCGCGCCATCGCGTGATCCGAGGGCATCGCGAGCAGCACCGGATCGTCGGCCGTGACCGCATGGACCGCCGCGAGCGTGAGGGCCGGCGCGGTGCCACGTCCGGCGGGCTCGAGCACGATCGCCTTGGGCCGCGCGCCGATCTCCGCGGCCTGCTCGGCCACGAGGAAGCGATGCGCCTCGTTGCAGATCACGAGCGGCTGCATCGAGCCGTCGACCCCGGCCGCGCGCGCGAGCGTATCCTGCAGCAGCGTGCGTGCGCCGTTCAGCGCATGCAGCGGCTTTGGATGATGCTCTCGCGAGAGCGGCCACAGCCGCGTGCCGGAGCCGCCGCACAGTACCACCGGCTGGATCAGCGTCGGCGTGACGCCCAGTTCGATCAAGTTTCCTCCTCAGCGAACCGGAGCGCTCTCCGGTCCCTGCCGCGGGTTCTAGGGATGCAGGCGCGCCTGGCGCCGGCGCTCGCCGTAAAGGCGGCGCCAGTTCCAGTCTGCGACAAACCGCGCTTGATAGTCTGCCTGGGCGCATTCCCCCATTTGGCGCATTTTCTCCGGGAACACCTCGGCCCAGGCCAGGCGCCGCGCGAGCTCATGCGCCGAGCCCGGAGCGAAGAGCAGGCCGTTGCGGCCCGGCTCGACGAGCTCGGCGAACACCGGGAGCCGGCTCGCGATGGCCGGAACCGCCTCTGCAAACGCCATCACGAGCGCGTGGGGCTCGGCGTCGCAGCTCAGGCAAGGCACGACCAGGTAGGCGCAGCGCTGCATGCGCCTGCGCAGCTCGGCCGGCGTCGCGCCCGCGGTGAGGATCTCGACGCGGGAACCGGGATAGAGCGCGAGCGCCTGGAGCAGCACGTCGATGCCCTCCTCCGCCGCGAAGCCGCCGACGTACAGGCCGCCGCGGCGCGCGCTCATTCGGGCTTCCAGCGCCGGGTACGGTACTGGATCGTCGGAGTCTTTCTTGCCGGCGCGGGCTGCGCCGGCGCGGGCGCGGCCGGATCGTAGACCGCGACCTTCAGCGTCTTGCGGGCCGGGCTCGACTTGTGCTCGGGCTCATGGGCTTCGTCGTCGCGACTGCCGCGGCCGCGCAGGCGGCCGGAAGCGTAGAGATAGCCTGCGGCGGTTGCAGCTGCGCTCATGGGTTCTTTCGGCTCCTTCAGTCGTTGCCCGGCATCCACGCCGAGCGTGTTTGGATCAGGTTCCAGTAGGACTTCACCACCGCGTCGCCGTGGTCGACGCGGCGCGCGGGCAGCGTGTGGTGCAGCAGCGCCCCGAGCAGGTACACGAGCGTCAGCGCGCCGATCACCTGCGCGCGCCAGGTCCATTCCGGGTATGCGGCCAGCGCGAACTGGTGTGCGCGCTTCATCGCCGAGGCGAGAAACCGCGCGTTGACCGAGCGGTCATGCAGGGCGCGCTGGACGATGAGGTAGTGCAGCACGTCGTCGAGAGGGCTCGCCTCGGTGCGCGCGTTGCCCCACTCGTACACGAAGAGCTGCGGGCCGAGGGCACGGATGTTCCAAGGCGCGAAGTCACCCTGCGACAGAACGTACGGGCCGGTCCAGTAGACCAGCGCGGTCTCGCAGTCGTGGTAGGCCTCGCGCAGGGTTTCCAGCGTCGCGGCCGGGACGCAGCCCTCGAGCCGCGAAAGCGACTGGTTGATCTGTTCGGAGCAGCCCGAGACTTCGAAGTCGGTGGAGCGAAAGCGCGCCTTGCCGAGGTTCGAAAGGAAACGCTCGTGCCCCACGGTAAAAGCGCGGGTTTCGGCCCATCCCTGAGCCACGCTCATGACCAGAAAGCGCCGGCCCTCGACGTTCGTGCCTTCGTCGAGCAGGCGCGGCACCTGGCCTTCCAGGCTGCGCACATCCGCGAGCTCGCGCAGCCACTGCGCCTCGCGCGCGAGCTGGCGGTCGCCGGATTCATCGGCGGCAGTCTTGACGAGGGAGTAGGTGACCACGCTGGCTTTATCGCTTGCTTATGGACAGGGGGTGGCAGCAAGCTGCGTGCCTGCTCGGATCGATGCTGAAAAAACAGACGCTTGTGGCAGGCAAGCGTTGGCTGGGCCGAGGCGCGCGTCGCCGCGCGTGGACTTCGAGCGCCAGCGCGAAGCACAAGCACATGATTTCCAAAGGAGGGTCAAGTCGCGAGGGCGCGACGTCGACGACTGACTAGACGTGTAATTGCTCCTATCATCGATGACAGAATAGGCACCGGATCCGCCGGAGGCATCGACATGCCGGAAGACGGGCAGCAACGCGTCGCGGAGCTGCACGAGAGCGAGGCACGGTTCCGCCGCCTGTCCGCGCTGTCGGCAGACATGTACTGGGAGCAGGACGCAGAGCTCCGGTTCACGTCGTTTTCGAGCAGCGCCTCGAGCGAAATGGAACGGCGGCGCACCGATGCCCTCCTGGGCAGGGCGCGCTGGGAGACCAAGTACGTAAACATGACCGCCGCCGACTGGGCGGCGCACCGTGCGGTGCTCGAGGCGCGGCGGCCGTTCCGCGACCTCGAGCTTTGCCGCTACGACGAAAGCGGCCGCAAGGTCTGGCTCAGGGTGAGCGGCGAACCGGTGTTCGACCCCGCCGGCCTCTTCAAGGGCTACCAGGGTATCGCGCGCAATATCACCGAGCGCAGGCGCGCCGAGGAGCTGCACGAGCTCGAGCACGCGGTGACGCGGATCCTCGCCGACGCGGACAGCGCTTCGGCCGCGCTGCAGAGCGTGATCCGCGCCGTGTGCGAAACGGAGGGCTGGGATTGCGGCCGCTATTTCCGCGTCGACAAGGAGGCGAACGTCCTGCGCTTCGCCGAGGGCTGGGGCATCGCCGATTCCGCGGTCCAGCGTTTCGTCGCCCTGTCGCGCGAGCTCGTCTACCGGTCCGGGGCCGGCATGTCGGGGCTCGCGTGGCAGACCGGAGAGCCGGCCTGGGCCACCGACGTGGCGAACGACTCGCGCTCGTCAAGAAATCACTCGAACAAGATCGGCTCGCGCGAGATCGGCATCCATGGCACGTTCGTCTTCCCGATCGTCTTCTCGGGCGAAACGCTCGGGGTTCTGAGCTTCGCCAGCCGGCGGCCGCGCGAACCCGAGGAGCGGCTGCTACGGGCGATCACGGCGATCGGCGCGCAGATCGGCCAGTTCATGCGGCGCCGGCAGGCCGACGAGCAGCGCCAGCTGCTGGAAACCCAGCTCCAACAGGCGCAGAAAATGCAGGCGATCGGCACTCTTGCGACCGGCATCGCGCACGAGTTCAACAACGTCCTGCGGGCGATCCTCGCCAACGTGGAGCTCGCGCGCATGGACGCGCCGCAGGACCACCCGGTGCGCGAGAGCATCGAGGAGATCGATAAGGCGAGCCGGCGCGCGCGCGACATCGTGCAACGCATCCTCGCCTTCGCGCGCCCACAGCCTGCGCAGCGCCGACGCCTCGGCGTCGCGGAGGTCACGAAGGAGGCGATTGGGCTGCTCGGCCCGACGCTGCCGCCCGGCATCGAGCTCGCTGCGGACTTCAGCGCCGATACGCCTCAAATCCTCGGCGATGCGACGCAGATCCACCAGCTCGTGCTCAACCTGTGCACCAATGGCGCGCAGGCGATGGACGGCGCAGCCGGTCGCATTGTCGTGCGCCTCCGCGGCGTGACGGCGGGGCGCGGCGGCGAAGCGGCGCTCTCGGCAGTGCCGCCGGGGCCATACGTGCGGCTGTCGATCTCGGATTCGGGGAGCGGCATCGATCCGGCGATCCAGGGACGCATCTTCGAGCCGTTCTTCAGCACGAAATCTGCTGGCACAGGCACGGGGCTCGGGCTCGCGATCGTGCACGGGATTGTGCGCGCACACGACGGCCTGATCGACCTCAAAAGCGAGCCCGGCAAGGGAACCACGTTCCACGTCTACTTTCCCGCTGAGCAGGCGCCGCAGCCGGCCGCCGCGGCCCATGCCGCGACGGGCGCGCCGGCGCGAACGCGCCACGTGCTCTTCCTCGACGACAGCGAGGCGCTGGTCTCCGTCATGGTGCGCAGCCTCTCGCGCAGAGGGTATCGCGTGAGCGGCTACAGCTCGCCTGAAAAGGCGGTGCAGGCGCTGCGCGACGCGTCGAACGCTTACGACGTCGTCGTCACTGACTACATCATGCCCGGGCTCTCAGGGCTCGATGTCGCGAGGGAGGTCACTGCGCTGCGCCCGGGCCTGCCGGTCGTGCTCTTTTCAGGCCACATCGACGACGAGCTCAGACGCTTGGCGCGCGAATCTGGAGTCCGCCAGCTTATGGGCAAGCTCGACGCCGCGGATGAGCTGACCGAGGCCATCGAAAGGCTGACTACGGGCAACTCGGGCCCAGCAGCCTGAGGCGCTATATCCAGGGCATGAGCGAGGCGTGAATCACGTCGGGCACGCCCTGCCCGCCGACCGAGCGGATGGCGAGATCGACATCCTTCAGCGCGAAGCGGTGCGTAGTGACTTTTTCCAGGGGAAATCTCTTCGAAGCCAACTGGGCGAGCGCCAGCTCGCATGCCTTGTAGCTGTGGCCGCGCGCGCTCTTGATGGTGATGAACTTCACCGTCACGCGCTCGAGCGGAAAATTGGGGAACTCCTTCAGCTCGCCCTGCACCACGATCGTGCCGCCCTTTCGCTTGAGCGCTTCGATGCCCAGGAGGATCGGAATGGTGCCGGCGCCGGCGGTGCAGTCGAGCACGACGTCGACGCCTTTGCCGCCGGTGATCTCCTTGATGCGCGCCAATGGGTCTTCGGCGTTCACGTCCATGACGTGGTCCGCACCGAGCACTTTCGCCGTTTCCAGTCTTCTCTTGTCTTTTGAAGTCCCAGTCACGATGATCAGCGAGGCCCCAGCCTGCTTGCAGATCACCGTCTGCGAGAGCCCCTGCTGCCCCGGTCCCTGGATGAGCACGGTGGAGTTGTAGCCGACGCCACCGTCGAAGAGCGACCACTCGACGCCGTTCGCCATCGGCGTGACCAGCCCCGCGAGCTCGGGCGTGACGCCTTTCGGCACGCGGTGCACGACCGAGTTCCACGGCAGATAGACGTACTGCGCGAACCCGCCCCAGAGGTGCGGCGCGCGCTCGGCCGACGTATAGCCGTAGCGGATGCCCTCGGGGTTGGTGCGCCAGTCGGTGTTCTCGCAATGCCGGTACTGGCCCTGGTGGCACCACTCGCACTTGCCGCACATCACGTAGTGCTCGACAAAGACGAGGTCGCCTTCCTTGAAACCCTTGCGCCGCGTGAACTCGCGCCCGGCGCTGGCGATCACGCCGATGTTCTCGTGGCCCATGATCACCGGAGCGTTCGACGGCGGCGTCTTGTAGAGCTTCACGTCGGTGCCGCAGATCCCGGCGACCTCCATCTTCATGAGCGCGCTGTCCGCCGGGATCTCGGGCATCGGAAATTCGCGCAGCTCGGTCCGGCTGGGCCCGGTCCTGACCGCTGCAAGTACTTTTTCCACCGTCGCATTCCTCCGATAATGGGCGCGAGTTTCTCATGCTTGCGCCCTCCAAGAAGGAACCCGGACGCCTCGAGGCCGCTTCGCGGCTGAAGGCGTGGACCCGCGGCCGCTTCTCGCTCGCCGCGGACACCACCATCCTGGTGTCGGAGATCGAAAGCGCTCAAGCCGGATTTCCGCCCGTCTCCACGGTGGTCGCGTTCTGGACAGCGGAACGAAGGCACTACCACTGGCGCATCTTCAAGCCGCTCGAAGAGGTGGTCGAGGACGACCTGCCGCCCGCCTGGTACAAGGAAGCGCTGGAAGTCGACTCGGGATTGCAGTGCGGCTGCTGCTAGCTCGGGCTTAGACGATCCGTGTGAACCGCAGCTCGACGTGCTTGCCGCAGGCCTTGCCCAGGGCTTCGGTGAGCGCCGCGGCGTCGTCGACCTTCATGCCGAGGCACGCGTCGGACTGCGCGGCGTGCGCATCCCAGGCGACGTCGACCTTCGCTTTGCAGACCACGCTGCCCTTGTGGTAGACGCGCAGCAGGTAGCGTCCGGTGAGCTCGGCTTCCTCGCCGCCCGGAATCAGCGAGCGGGCAAGGTAGGTCTGCTCCGACCGGGGCACGAGCAGGCCGTTCTCCTGGCCTACCGCCAGGTCGCCGCAGATAAAGCCGAATTCGCGCACCGCAGACATACCCCGCACATTACCGGGTCGCCATACGGTGCGGTGAAAACTTCGGTCAGGGTGGCGGGGCTCGGGCGTGACCGATGTCACGTCGGCAGCTTCATCTTGCAACTTCAGCCGCCGGCGTCATTGCCCTGCGCGAACGCCGGACGCAGCGAGCCCAGCTCGTCATCCAGCTCGTCGAGCGTCCATGCGTCGAATGCTGCCTCCGCCTCCCAGCCGGGAAGTATCGCATCGGCGGCGGGGTGCTTGCGCTCGGCTTGGGGGGTTCTCATGTGCTTCCTCCTTTGCGCCATTGAGCGCGCTCAGGGTTACCCGTCCATGTCGGCCGGGTTTCATTTGAAACCGGAGGCGGTTAGCATTGCCGCACCAGGAGGAATCGCCGATGACAGCAGAAGTGAGGACCAAGCCCCAGGTCGCAGTCATGAACGCGGTGCACGACCTTCCCGTGCTGGTCGCCCGCGACGAGGGCTATTTCAGGGACGAGGGTCTCGACCTCGAGTTCGTCACCACCCCGGGCATGGCGCAGGTGACCACCTCGCACTTCGTCAAGTTCGACTCGGTATTCGACCGCCCGCTCGACTCGGTCTACAACGAGGGCGGCATCGACCAGTACCGCATGTGCGAGTGGGGCATCATGAAGCGCGCGGTCGAGGCCGAGAGCCAGCACCTGCGCGGGCGCAAGATCGTGGCGCTCGGCGCCTCGATGTCGAAGTTCGCCATCGTGGTGGCGAAGGACTCGAGGATCTACGAGCCCGAGATGCTGAAGGACAAGCCGATCGCGGTGACGCCGAACAACGGCTCGGACTTCACCACGCTCAAGATGATGGAGGGCTTCCTCGAGCAGCAGCACGTCAAGCGCACGAGCGCCGGCTCGATGCTGAAGCGCCTGGAGGCGGTGCGCGACGGCAAGGTGGCGGCGGCGAGCCTGATGGAGCCGTGGATCAGCGTGGCGCAGAAATGGGGCCTGCGCGTCCTCATCGAGTCGCACTCGACGCGCGCCGAGGCGGCGGGCGACGATCTCGACGCCAGGACGCTGCGGAAGATGTTCAACGCACAGGCGCGCGCGGTCGAGGCGATCGAGCAGAACCCGCAGAAGTACGCGCACTATCTCGCGCGCGAGACCGGGGGGCTGCTCAAGCCCGAGGAGCTGCAGACGTGGCGCCTGCTGCACGCTGCGCCGCAGCCCTACACTCGCGAGCGCTTCGACGACACCTACCGCTGGACGGTCAAGTGGAACATGACCGTTGCGAACGCCACCTACGAGAACACGGTCGACAACCGCGCCTGGGAATAGCGCCTCGGTTCCGGTCTAACCGAACCGAGGACTTTCCGCGTCGGCGTAGTGCGACAACAAGGGGGACTGTAGCTATCGTGCTACGCGATGTAGTTG
>DASYPG010000389.1:0-2563 GCA_036006885.1 Burkholderiales bacterium
GTGCGTGCAAGGGCGACTGGGGCCGCCTGCGCGGCGGATCGATGGCGGCGCACGCGCAAGTGCTCGACTCGCGCTCGGAGATCCAGCGCGTCGCGCACCTCGTGAAGAAGCGGTTCCCGACTCTCGCCGACTTTTCCGACCCCGAGCGCGACCGCGGCTGGGCCTTCCTCCGGTTCGTGCCGCGGGTCATCTCGGTCATCGACTACACTCGCGGCTTCGGCCACAGCGTTCTCGCCAAGCTTTGAATCCCCAAGGTCTGACCTCGGCACAGGCGGCTGAGCGCCTCGCCGCCGAGGGGCCGAACCGGCTTCCCTCCGCGGAGCGCCGCGGCACGGTCGCAATCGCCGCCGAAGTGGTGCGCGAGCCGATGCTGCTCCTGCTCGTCGCGGCGGCAGGGCTGTACCTCGCGGTGGGGGACCTCCACGAGGCGCTGGTGCTCGCCGCCTCGATCCTGGTGGTCGTGGCGATTACGGTGCTGCAGGAAAGAAAGGCCGAGCGCGCGCTCGATGCGCTGCGCGACCTCGCGAGTCCGCGCGCGCTCGTGGTGCGCGACGGGGAGGCCACGCGCATCGCCGGCGCGCAAGTGGTGCGCGGCGACCTCCTCATCCTCGGCGAGGGCGACCGCGTGCCGGCGGACGCGCATCTCGCGCCAGGCGCCGAGGTGACGCTGGACGAATCTCTGCTCACGGGAGAATCGCTCGCGGTGGCGAAGCGCGCGGGCGACGCGGTGTTCTCCGGCACCCTGGTGGTGAAGGGCCAGGCGAGGGCGCAGGTGTACGCCACGGGACTCAAGAGCGAGCTTGGGCGCATCGGCGTGTCGCTCGCTGCGCTCGAGAGCGGCAAGACCGCCCTCGAGCTCGAGACCGCGCGCATCGTCAAGGTGGTCGCCCTGTTCGCCGTCGCGCTCTCGGCCGCAATGGCGCTCGCGCACTTCCTCCTGCGCGGCGACTGGATCGCAAGCCTGCTCTCCGGCCTCACTCTCGCGATGGCGATCCTGCCCGAGGAATTCCCGGTGGTGCTCACCGTGTTCCTCGCGCTCGGCGCGTGGCGCATCTCGCGGCGCGGGGTGCTCACGCGCCGCATGCCGGCGATCGAAACCCTCGGCGCGGCCACGGTGCTGTGCGTCGACAAAACCGGCACCCTGACCGAGAACCGCATGCGCGTGCTCGATACGCCGCAGTCGGTCGTGGACGTTGCGGCGCTCGCCTGCGAGCTCGATCCGCACGATCCCATGGACCGGGCGATCGTCGAGGCCGCCGGTCCCTCGATCATTGAACTGAGAAAGCAATCGAAGCTCGAGCGCGCCTACCCGCTCACCGATCGGTTCCTCGCCGTCTGCCACGCTTGGCGCTCGCCGCAACGCGGGCTGCGCGTGGCCATCAAGGGCGCGCCCGAGACCGTCCTGCCGCTCTGCGCGAACCCCGGCGATATGCGGACCGTCGAGGAGGCCGCCAGGAGCGGCATGCGGCTGCTCGCAGCCGCCGAGGCGGCCTGGGATTCGGGACCGCTCGAAGATCCGGCGGGCTATCCGTTTCGCTTCGCCGGGTTCATCCAGCTGGCCGACCCGCTGAAGGCTTCGGTGCCGAGTGCGGTCGCGCAGTGCCGGGAGGCCGGCATCCGGGTGGTGATGATCACGGGCGACTTCCCGGGAACGGCGCTGCGCATCGCGGCCGACGCGGGAATCGAAGTGGCGGGCGGGGCGCTCACCGGGAACGACATCGCCGCCATGGACGACGCGGCGCTCGCAGGCGCCGTGCGCCGGGTGAACGTGTTCGCGCGCGTGCGTCCGGAACAGAAGCTCCGTCTGGTGCTGGCATACCGCGCGGCCGGCGAGGTGGTCGCCATGACCGGCGACGGCGTGAACGACGCGCCGGCGCTCAAGGCCGCGCACATCGGCATCGCCATGGGCCGCCGCGGCACCGACGTCGCGCGCGAGGCCGCGCATCTCGTGCTGCTCGAGGACGACTTCGGCTCGATTGTCGACACGGTGCAACTGGGGCGGCGCATCTACGACAACATCAGGAACGCCATGCGCTACATCATCTCGGTGCACGTGCCCACCGCGGGCATGTCGTTCCTGCCGCTCGTGCTCGGCGGGCCGCTGTTTCTCTTTCCGGTGCACGTGGTGTTCCTCGAGTTCGTGATCGATCCCGCCTGCACCCTCGTCTACGAGGCCGAAAGGACCGACCCGCAGGTGATGCAGCGGCCGCCGCGCGACCCGCGCGAGCCGCTCTTCAACCTCAACATGCTGCTGGTCAGCCTCGCCCTTGGCGCCACGATGCTGGCTGCGGTGCTCGCGGCTTATGCCTGGGCGCTGTATGCCGGATACGGGGAGGGCGAGACGCGCGCGTTTGCCTTCGCCGCGATCGTGGCGGCGAACGTGGCGTTGATTTTCGTCACGCGCTCGCGCAGCCGCAGCGCGCTCGCCATGTTGCGCGAGCCCAATCGGGCGCTCTGGTGGATCAGCGCCTGCGCGCTCGGCGCGCTCGCGGCTTCGATCTACGTCGCGCCGGTGGCGGCCGTGTTCCGCTTCGCGCCGATCGGCGGCGGCGAGCTCGCGCTC
>DASYPG010000390.1:0-12745 GCA_036006885.1 Burkholderiales bacterium
GGGATCGCGGCCTCGTCCGGCGCGGCGGTGCTCGCTTTCACGCTCCCGACGATCTTGCTGCCGTCGGCCGCCTCCCAGTGCGGGCCGGCGTAGTGCCGGCCGATCTTCATCCCGCGGTTGTCGAAGAGATCCGCCTCGGGAGCCACGAACGCCCATTCGTACCCGCCCTGGCTCACCCGGCACTCGTAGATCTGCACGCCCTTCGCGGGGACGATCATGGCGAGCGACTCCTCGGGAGCGACCTTGAGCTTCTGCGCGAGGCTGGCGGGTGGGCTCGACGGCTGGGATGCGGCCGCGTAACCCGCGAAAAGGAAAAGCGCCAACCCGGCGAGCCCGAAACGTTTCTTCATCATGTCCCCTACCCTGTGTTGTGAAGAGAGGGTAGTTAAGCGCTCGTCCGTTTCCTCCGGATTTGGGTCTTGTTACCGTCTTGTAACTGTTTTCAGCGCTTCGATTCCATGCCGAAGCACAGCTCGTTGCCGTCGAGGTCGGCGACGTTGAAGTCGCGCATGCCGTAGGCGTAGTCCTTCGGCGCGTTCAGCAACCTCGCGCCGCGCTCCTTGAGCTCCTCGTAAAGCGCATCGACGTCGCTCACGAAAACATTCATCGCCATCTGGCCGGGCGGGCGCTTCGACTCGTGCGCAGCCTGCAAATGAATCAGCACGTTGCCGCGCTCCACGCCGGCATAGAACGTCGGCTCACCATAGAGGAACTCGGTGTCGAAGCCGAGCACATCGCGGTAGTAGGCAACGCTCTTCAGCACATCGCGTACCACGAACACCGGCGCACCGCCATGCAGTTCGCTAGGCATGCTGAGAAGCCTCCGATTCGCTGAAGCACCAATGCCACGGCTCATACATGTACCCGTAGCGGTTCTGCCGCGGATACGACAGGACGAACCCGAAGCGCTCGGCGTGGCGCGAGAGCCAGGCGAACGCGTCGGTGTGCTCGAACTCCAGCTCGAGCGGGCGGACGCCGCCGGTCGTGACATCAACCGCGCGGCCGGTATGGTGCTCGCTATACCCAGGCGGCGCGCTGACACTCAGGATCTCGTCGATCGACAGGCCGCGCGCGAGCTTCGCGCGCACGATCTCGGCCTGGCGCTCGACGCTGCGGAACGCGGACACGATCGTGATCACCACGCCATCGGCGTGCGCCGCATCCCTTAGCGCACCCCACCCTCGCGCCGCTACCGGTACAAGGAGGTGTTGCCTTCCGTTCTCGCCTGTTTCGGCGACGACGAGCTCGGTCGCCTCCGGATACAGCACGAGCGAGCGCGCCGCGATCGTTTCCGGCGAGATTCCGAGCGCTCCCAGTATCGTCTTGACCGCGTCTTGCATCACCTCAACGGACCGGCTGCGAGCGGTCCACGGCCGCGCCGCGCAGCACTACAGCCGAGATGCGCCGCGTGTTGGTGATGTCGTCGAGCGGGTTCGCGTCGAGCACGATGAAGTCGGCGCTCTTGCCCGCCTGCAAGGTGCCGGCGTCGGTCATGCGGAGGAACTCCGCCGAGTTGCGCGTCGCCGCCACGATGACCTGCATCGGCGTCATGCCGGCGATCACCATGTCCTGCATCTCTTGGTGCGCCCCCCACGCCCGGTTGCCGTCGGTGCCGAGCGTGATGCGCGCCCCGGCGGCGTTGAGCCTCGCGAGATTGCGCGCCTGAATGCCGAAAAAAGTCTGCGCCACCTGCCGGTCGTTGTTCGCCGCTTCGAGCAGCGCGAGCTGGTTGGGGCCGAGGCTCGGCTTGAGCCAGGAGAGGTCCACCTTGACGCCGCGATCCGGCAGGTTTGGCGTGAGAACCAGGTTCGGTCGCTGCTTGAACATGGCGACGAACTCGTCGTCGATGTCCTGGTCGCGCACGCCGTGCGCGAGCGCGTCGACTCCGGCACGCAGGAGTCCCTTCGCGTCCTCCAAATCGAAGAGGTGCGCGGTCACCCGCAGGCCGCGCTTGTGCGCCTCGTCGATGATGGCGCCGTAGATCTCGGGCGTGAGCTTCTTGTACTTGCCGTCCCTCGTGTCGACCCAGATCTTGACGATGTCGACCTTGTGCGCGGCGAGCTCCCCGACCGCCTTGCGCCCATCGGCCGCGCTCGTGATCCAGTACGGTGCGGTGGTGCGCCCCGGCTCCTGCATCGTGATCCCGCGGCCCGCGCTGAAAAAGCGCGCCGCGCCGGGAATGGCCTGGTCGCGCACGTCGAGCAGCTCGTAACCGTCCGTACCGAGGCTCAGCGCGGCGCTCACGCCATAGTAGGCGCGCTGTTTCAGGTCGCGGATCAGCGCGTCGCGCTCGGTGTTGAGGTGGACGTGCGTGTCGATCACCATCGGCATCACGGTCTTGCCGGCGAGATTCACGCGCGCGGCGCCGGCGGGCACTTGAACGCTCGCCGCGGGGCCGGCCTGGGCGATCTTCGTTCCCTCCACCACCAGCGTCGCGTTCTCGATCACGCGCCCGTCGCCGACGATGAGTCGCGCGCCTTCGTAGGCGGTGGCGGGTTGCCCCGGCGGCGGCGTCGCGCATCCAGCGAGAACGCCCAGCGCAATGACCGCCGCGACTGCAGATAAATGAATGCGAGACATGACAGTCACACCACTTCGATATCGAGGGAGCACGCAGCGGCGTTCTTGACGGTGCAGCCGACCGGCGAATGTGCATCGGCCCATTCCACCAACGCCCGCAGCGCCTGCGCATCGGCCTCGCCGCTGATCCTCACCTTGGTCCGCATCGGGTTCAGGCCGGCCGACACGCTCTCGTCGAGGCCAAGGAGGCCGCGCAGGTCGGAGTCGCTCTCCACCGTGACTTCCAGCGCGGTCAAGGCGATTCCCAGCTTCGCCGCCCGCATCGCGATCGTGGTGGCCGTACACGACGCCATTCCGGCGCGCAGGAACCAGGCTGGAGTCGGCGCCGAAGCGCCGCCGCCCATCGGGGCCGGCATGTCGGTGACAACGCGCTCCTTGTTCGGTCCGCTGACCTCGAACTTCAGGCCCTCGGTCAGGCACGCCGTGGCCGGGACGTTCTTCGCCCGCGCCTTAGCCGGGTCCGCACGAACCGCCACGCTCAGCCGCTCGATCGCTTCCCGTACGCCTGAATTACCCATGGTTGCCTCCGGAAAAGAGAGCATGCCAGAGATTACCGAACGTCGGTCACTACCACCCTGCCGTTCTCTTTCGCGAGATCGATGATCGTGGGCTCTCCGGCGGCCTTGTCCAGCTTGTAGGTCTTGGGGATGTCCACGAACCGCAGATGATATGTAGTGGTATGGCTCCCCTGCACCTCGACGCCATCGGCCTTCTTGCACCAGATGACCAGCGCCGAGTTCGCGGTGAACTGGACGGTGTAGGCGCCCGCGCAGCCATCCGGCCTGGCTTCGGGAACGTGCCGGATCGAGGTGGTCTTCGCATCCGAGCGCCGGAACGCCGCCACGCCCGACTCGATTTCGTAGGCGATGCGCGTGGCGCCGTCAGTGCAGGCGCTGAGCAGGGCGGCGGATACGAGGAATGCTGTCGACGATGCGCTTGTGCGCGCCATCCAGCCGGGACGATCAGACATCGCCGACATTGGTTACTCGACGATCAGCGTGTACGTGACTGCCTGGGACATTTCTGGCAGCCTCCCGCCGAAATTGAGCACGTGTCGTCCAGGGCTGAGCGGCTGCAGGATGACGTAATAGCCGTTCGCGGCCGATGGGAAGACCCGATATTTCGGCACTGCGAGGGCACCCATGTCGAAGCATTCCGTGGTGGTCTGGCGATACTTTGACAAGCCCTCGATGCGCTGGCCGTCGACATCGAGCACGAGGTCCCATGGATTATCCGTAATGGCTCTGGCCGTTGCCGCATATGAAGCGCAGCAAGAAGGGCAGCTCGACTCCCCGCTTCTCGGCATCACGACGTAGTTGATCAGCGGGAAGAAGATGTACTTGTCGCGCGGCACCGTGCATGTTCTGACCGTTCGTGCGGTGCCATAGGTGCCGGCGAGGAACCACACCGGCCCCTTCTGCTTCAGGTGGCAATTGCTTCCCGTGCGGTCTGCAACGGGACTATCCGCGTCCTCGAAAGAGCCGGCCCATTGCCACCACGCTTTCGACCACTCAGCTTGAGAACGGTCCCCGACCTTCTGGTCGGGCGGAAGGGTGGTTTGGGCGAGAGCTGCCGACATCGATGCGAAGCAGGCAGCAGCCAAGAGAATCGGGCTGCATGATTTCATTATTATTCCCCGTGCTGCCAGACGCGGCGATGCCGGCGGCCGAATGCATCGCGAACTACCGTCCATAGGGCAACCGAGGTGGCGAATATTGCAAGTGCCGGCATCACAAGAACGCTGAAACCGACGCGAGGGTAATGCATCAAGTACAAGAGCACTTCGCCATAGCTGTTCCTGAGCGAGTACCAACCCAAATCGGACAACGAGAGGAAGGCCAGACCAGAAACGAGCGCCCACCATTTCCAGGCTCGGGTACCACGCATGGCGAGCACCCCCGCAGCGACGCCCGCCGCCGCAAGAACCAGATGGACACCCAGGAAGAACCATGCATTGAACGGCACATTCGCTGTATGCGCGCTAACGTAAGTCGATGCCGCGACCGCGCCAAATTGGACGACCCAAACTCCGGCGATCACAGCTCCAAGCACACGGAAGGCGGTGGTGGGCGGCACGTAATGTCTAGTCGGTCGGAACCATTACCGAATATCATGACGCCCTTCGACGGTTGGACATAGGAATCAAGTCCTTAGAGGATGCGCGGACGTGCGATACGTTAAGGAAAAGTGAATTAATCGATGGCCACGCGACCCAAGGACGCCGGGTTTCCGATCGCGCCGCCGGTCGAGCCGATGCTGGCGAAGCTCGCCGACGAGCTGCCGCCGGAGGGCGAGTATCTGTACGAGCCGAAGTGGGACGGGTTCCGGGCGATCGTGTTCCGGGGGACCTCGGAGCTCTTCATCCAGAGCCGCGACCTGCGGCCGTTCGATCGCTATTTTCCCGAGCTGCACGAGACGCTGCTTGCGAAGCTACCGCGAGGCTGTGTGCTGGACGGCGAGATCGTGATCGCGACGAAGCGCGGGCTCGACTTCGACGCGCTGCAGATGAGGCTGCATCCGGCAGAATCGCGCGTGATGAAGCTCGCGAAGGAGACGCCTTCCTCGTTCATCGCGTTCGATCTGCTGGCGGCCGACGGGAAGAATCTGATGGCGGCGCCGCAGAGTGAGCGCCGAACCAGACTCGAAGAGTCGCTGGCCAAAACCGAAAAACCCGTCCACCTGACACCTATGACGCGCGATCGCGCCGTGGCGCAGGACTGGCTTGAGCGCTTCGAGGGCGCGGGGCTGGATGGGGTCATTGCCAAGCCGACGGGGATCACGTATCAGCCGGGAAAACGCGCGATGCTCAAGGTGAAGCACGCGCGCACCGCCGACTGCGTCGTGGCGGGCTTTCGCTGGCACAAAAGCGGCAAGGACGCGGTCGGATCGCTGCTGCTCGGTCTTTACGACGACAAGGGGGTGCTGCATCACGTGGGCGTGACCTCGTCGTTCACCATGGCCACGCGCAAGCAGCTTGCGCAGGAGCTCGAGCCGGCGCGCAAGAACGCGTTCGAAGGACATCCGTGGCGCGAGTGGGCCGGCGCGGCAGAGGGAACACAACGCATGCCGGGCGGCCAGAGCCGCTGGAGCGCGGGCAAGGACCTGTCGTGGGAGCCGCTGCGCATCGAGCGGGTGTGCGAGGTGAAATACGATCACCTGCAGGGCGATCGCTTCCGCCACGCGGCGACCTTCCTCCGCTGGCGCCCGGACAAGCCGCCCGCAAAGTGCCGCTACGACCAGCTCGAGACCACCAAGGCCTACGAGCTGGAAAAAGTCTTCGGGGCGGGTTCCTCATTGGGGTCGAGAGGTTCCTGAGGCGGGCGCAGGTCTTCCGGCACATGCTGCAGGTTGATGCGGATGCGCGTCCAGGTCGAGGAGCGTCCGCGCATCGAGTCGACCAGCACGTCGGCGGCCTCGAGGTGCGTCGCGGCCTGCGGATAACGCGTCTTCCAGCGCTCGAGCCCCGCGAGCGCATCATCCTGGCGTTTCGCACGCCCGATTTCGATCAGCGGTAATTTTCTTTTTGAAGGACGAACGCGGGCAGGCTCTCCCGCCTGCTTCTTGTAGTGCGGCGGCCAGGGCGCGTCGCCGAGTCCCTGCTTTTCAAATAGCTCGAGCAGCCCTTCGAGCGAACCCTGGCGCTCGTCGATGCCCTTGTGGACGTCGCCCAGCTTCCTGAAGCGGCCAGGCATGGTCGCGAGGGTGAAGTCGCCCGGCTCGGCCGAGGCGACCTCGTCCCAGCCGAGCGGCGCTGAGACGGTGGCCGTCTCGGTGGGCCGCACCGAATACGCCGCGGCGACGGTGCGGTCCTTGGCGTTCTGGTTGTAGTCGACGAAGACGCCGTGGCGCTCCTCCTTCCACCACTTGCTGCTCGCGATGGACAGCGCCCGGCGCTCGACCTCGCGCGCGAGCGCCAGCGCCGCGCGGCGCACCTCGTCGAAGCTCCAGCGCTTCTCGATCCGCACGTAGACATGCAGGCCGCGCTTCCCCGACGTTTTCGGCCAACCCACGAGCTTCAAGTCCTTCAGTGTTGAATGAACAACTTGTGCTACGTCGCGGACCTGCTGCCACTTCACGCCCGGAACCGGATCGAGATCGACGCGCAGCTCGTCGGGATGCTCGAGGTCCTCGGCGCGCACGGGGTGCGGATGGAGCTCGAGGCAGGCGAGGTTCGCCATCCAGGCGAGCGCCGCGGCGTCGCGCGGCACCACCTCGTCGGCGGCGCGGCCCGACGGAAAGCGCAGCTCCACCACCTCGATCCACTCCGGCCGCGCGCTCGGCGCGCGCTTCTGGTAGAAGAACTCGCCGTCGACGCCGTTCGGATAGCGCACCAGCATGTTCGGCCGGCCGCCCGCCCCGCGCAGCGCGCCCTCGGCCACCGCCAGGTAGTAGCGCACGAGGTCGAGCTTGGTGTGCCTCGCCCTCGGGAAGAGAACTTTGGCGGGATTCGAGATCACGACCTCGCGGCCGTCGATCTCCAGAACCTCGCGCTCAGAGCGGGAAGCGCTGGACGATTTCGTAGGCCGATCCTTTGTTCGAGACGGCCGAGCGCACCAGGGTGAACTCGCTCACGGGCCATTCGACCCCCGGGAGCGGCGGCAGTTCACGTGGCGCAGGCGCAGAGCGCAGGAGCGTGACGTGCGCGGCGAAGGGCCGGTCCTCGAGCGTGTAACCGGCGCGGCGCAATGAGCCGTGCAGCGCCTCGACCAACGCGACGAGCGCAGCGGGCGTCCTTCGCGGCCCGGCCCACACGATGCGGTTGTGCTTCCAGTACTGCGCCTTCTCGACTGGCAGCGCATGCGCCCTCCCCTCGAGAAGGCGCGCCGCCTCGAGCGCGTTCTCGGGCGCCACCGGCCCGAGGAAAGCGAGCGTCAGGTGGATCTGCTGCGCGGGAGTGACGCGGCCTTCGAGCTTGTTCGCCCAGCCTTCGAGCGCGGCCGCGGTCGCGGCGGGCGGCCAGGCGGCGAAGAAATACCGACTACTCGGCAAACTGCTTTCGGGTCAGCGCAGCGAGCGAGCGCTCGGCCGAGTCGGTCGATTTCTCGAGCTCGGTGGCGATCAGCTCCTGCTCGCGCCGGCTGCGGTTCTGGGAGAGCTTCCAGCGCGTCTCGATGCGCGTAACCGTGATCTCGAAATTGACGATGCCCTCGAGCATCATCTTCACGTAGTCGGGACGCAGGGTGTCGAAGCTCGGCAGCCACTGCGGATCCATGGCGGCCACGAGGCGGCGCTGGTTGTCGTGCTTCGCCTTGGGATCGTCCAGCACCCTGGGAACGCCGTAGGCGTGCACCGCCGCGTAGTTCCACGTCGGCACGCGCTCCTTCTCCTCGTACCAGCGCGGCGAGACGTAGCCGTGCGGGCCGAAGAACACCACCATTACCTCGTCGTCGAAGAACTCCTTCCACTGCGGGTTGTTGCGCGCCATATGCATGTCGAGCGCGATCCCGCCTTCGCGCTCGTGCACCAGCACCGGCAGGTGCGAGCCGTGCAACGTGCCGCCGGTTCCGGTGACGAGGAGCGCGAAGTTGTTCGCCCGCATGAAGGCGATGACTTCGGCTTGATTTTCGACCTGGTTGTAAGGAGGTGAGTACATGGTTTTCTACTCAATAAGGGCGATTGCTTGTGCGGCGATGCCTTCCGCCCGGCCAATAAAACCCAAGTGCTCGGTGGTCGTGGCCTTGATGCTCACCGCCCCCGGCGCGATGCCGAGATCGGCAGCGATATTGGCGATCATCTGCGGCACGTGCGGCGCCATGCGCGGGGCTTGCGCGAGGATCGTGGCGTCGATGTTCACGACGCGGTAGCCGCCAAGCTTCTTCTTCACCTCGCGCAGGAGCCGGCGGCTATCGGCGCCGGCATACGCGGCGTCGCTGTCGGGGAAGTGCTTGCCGATGTCGCCGAGCGCCGCGGCGCCGAGCAGCGCGTCGCAGATCGCATGCAGCAGCACGTCGGCGTCCGAGTGGCCCTCGAGGCCCTGGTCGTGCGGGATGGCGACGCCGCCGATGACAAGACGCCGCCCCGGCGCGAACGCGTGCACGTCGAAGCCCTGGCCGATCCTCATCGCCCGATCCTCATCGATCCGCCTCGGCGCGCCGAGTCAGGATGCTGTCGGCCATGGCGAGGTCCTCCGGCCAGGTCACCTTGATGTTCTCGCGGCTTCCCGCGACGAGCTTGGGCTTGAGACCCAGCTGCTCGAGCGCCGTGGCCTCGTCGGTCACCACGCCGCGCGCCCGCTGCAGCGCCTGCACCAGCAACCCGACGTGGAACATCTGCGGGGTCTGCGCGAGCCAGAGCTGATCGCGGTCCTGCGTGGAGAGAATGCGATGCCGGCCCGACTCATCCTTGGCCGCCTTCTTCACCGTTTCGGCGACCGGCAGCGCGAGGATGCCGCCGATCTCGTCGGCCGAGCACTCGGCGATGAGCGCCTGCAGGTCCTGCGACGGAAGGCAGGGCCGCGCCGCGTCGTGCACCAGCATCCAGTCATCGGCGTTCCACTCGTCGCGCGAGGCGACGAGTCCGTTGTAGACCGATTCGCGGCGCGACTGCCCCCCGCACCAGAGCGGCTCCAGGCGCTCGCCGAAGGCGGTCCAGTCCTGCGCGGCGAAATGGGCGTCGTCGGGCGCGAGCACGACGAACACCTTCTCTACCGGCGGCACGCAAACTGCTCGGACCGCATGCCAGAGCATGGGGCGGCCGGCGAGCGCGGCGTACTGCTTCGGGCGATTGCCGGGAGCGCGCGTGCCGCTGCCCGCGGCGGGGATCAACGCAAAGGTAGACAGAGTCGGAAGTCGTTTTAATTCAGATCGATATAATTACACGTTTTTCTTGATGCATCGCGATTCGCTTTCCGCCCGTAGACGCTATACCCGGCTCGCCGGCTCGGCCGACGCGCTCGCGCTCGCGCGTCTCGCGCCGAGCGACAAGCCGCTTGCCGTCATTGCCTCGACCGCGCTCGACGCGCAACGCCTGGTCGAGGAGATCGCGTGGTTCGCGCCGGAGCTGCGCGTGTGCCTGCTGCCGGACTGGGAAACGCTGCCTTACGACCAGTTCTCGCCGCACCAGGACCTCGTCTCCGAGCGCCTCGCCACGCTCTATCGCATCCAGCGCGGCGACTTCGACATCGCGGTGGTGCCGGCGCCGACCGCGCTCGGGCGCCTGTGCCCGCCGGCCTACATCGCGGCGCACACCTTTCTCCTGCGCACGAAGGAAAGGCTCGAACTCGAGAAGCTGAAGACCCAGCTCGTCACCGCGGGCTACGAGCACGTCACGCAGGTGGTCGCGCCCGGCGAGGTGTGCTTCCGCGGCGGGCTGATCGACCTCTACCCGATGGGCAGCGCGCTGCCCTACCGCCTGGACCTCGACGACGACGTGGTCGACGCGATCAAGACCTTCGACGTCGACACGCAGCGCACGCTCTACGCGGTCAAGGAGATCCGCATGCTGCCGGCGCGCGAGTTTCCGCTCGACGAGACGGGCCGGGCGCGCTTCCGCAGCCGCTGGCGCGAGCTCTTCGAAGGCGATCCGTCGAAGAAGCGCCTCTACCGCGATGTCTCGAACGGCGTCCCGGCGGCGGGGGTCGAGTATTACCTGCCGCTCTTCTTCGAGGCGCTCGCGACGATCTACGATTACCTCCCCGCCGGCGCCACCCTCGCGATGCACGGCGACGTGAGCGCCGCGGTGCAGGATTTCTGGCGCGAGGCCGCCGCGCGACACAAGATGGCGGGCGGCGATCCCGACCGGCCGCTCCTGGCGCCGCGCGAGCTGTTCGTGCCAGCGGAGGAGTTCTTCGTTCGCGCAAAGGACTTCGCCCGGATCGATCTCGGTGGTTTTTCCGAAGAGGAAAAACAGGACGAACCCGGATCTGACCCCGTTATTTCCGCCCCGCTCCCGCCGGTCGCGGCCGACCGGCGGGCGAACGACCCGCTCGCGGCGCTCAAGGGCTTCGTCCAGAGCTCGGGACTGCGCGTCATGGTGGCCGCCGAGTCGCCAGGGCGGCGCGAGACGATGGCGAGCTACTTCGCCGAGTACGGGCTCAAGCCTGAGGGGTGCACGAGCTTCGAGCAGTTCCTCGCGAGCGAGGCGTCGTTCCTCCTCTGCGTCTCGCCCCTGTCGCACGGCTTCGTCGCGCCCCGGGAACGCTGGGCCGTCGTCACCGAGGCCGAGCTTTATGCGGGGGTGGTGCGGCGGCGCGCCCGCTCGGCCGAGAAGCGCACCTCGGTCGAAGGGATGCTGCGCGACCTCTCGGAGCTCAAGGTGGGCGACCCGGTGGTCCACGAGCAGCATGGCATCGGAAGGTTTCAAGGTTTAACAACTTTGAATGTAGAAGAGGGGCAAGCCGAGTTCCTGCTGCTCGAGTACGAAGGCGGCGACAAGCTGTACGTGCCGGTTTCGCAGCTCGGCGTCATCGGCCGCTACAGCGGCGCGCAGCCCGAGGAAGCGCCGCTCCACAAGCTCGGCAGCGGCCAATGGGACAAGGCGAAGGAGCGCGCCGCCAAACAGGTGCGCGACACCGCGGCGGAGCTCCTCGCGCTCTATGCGAAGCGCGCCGCACGACTGGGACATGCTTTTGCTGTTGAACAACGAGATCTGGAAGGTTTTGCGGCCGGCTTCGGCTTCGAGGAGACGCCCGACCAGGCCGCAGCGATCGAAGCGGTGGTCGCGGACATGGCCGCCGGCAAGCCCATGGACCGGCTGGTGTGCGGCGACGTCGGCTTCGGCAAGACCGAGGTCGCGCTGCGGGGCGCGTTCGTCGCCATCGCCGACAAGAAGCAGGTGGTGATTCTCTGCCCGACGACGCTGCTGGCCGAGCAGCACTACCAGACCTTCAAGGACCGCTTCGCCGATTGGCCGGTGAATATCGCGGAGCTCTCGCGCTTCAGAAGCTCCAAGGAATCTTCTGACATCGTCAAGAAACTCGAGACCGGCGAGATCGACATCGTCATCGGCACGCACAAGCTCCTCTCGAGGGACGTGAAGCTGAAGCGCCTGGGCCTCGTGATCATCGACGAGGAGCACCGCTTCGGCGTGCGCCAGAAGGAGGCGATGAAGCGCCTGCGCGCCGAGGTCGACGTGCTCACGCTCACGGCCACGCCGATCCCGCGCACGCTCGCGATGTCGCTCGAAGGCATCCGCGACTTCTCCGTCATCGCCACCGCGCCGCAGAAGCGCCTCGCCATCAAGACCTTCGTCGCCCCCTGGTCGGAGGGCCTGATCCGCGAGGCGGCGATGCGGGAGCTGAAACGCGGCGGCCAGGTCTACTTCCTGCACAACGAGGTCGACTCGATCGAGCGCATGCGCGAGCGCCTGGAGCGCCTGCTGCCCGAGGCGCGCATCGCGGTGGCGCACGGCCAGATGCGCGAGCGCGACCTCGAGCGCGTGATGCGTGACTTCACCGCGCAGCGCTCGAGCGTGCTGCTGTGCTCGACCATCATCGAGACCGGGATCGACATCCCGACCGCCAACACCATCGTCATCAATCGCGCCGACAAGTTCGGCCTGGCGCAGCTGCACCAGCTGCGCGGCCGCGTCGGCCGCTCGCACCACCAGGCGTACGCGTACCTGCTGACGCCTCCGGAGGACGCGCTGTCCGCGCAGGCGCGCAAGCGGCTCGACGCGATCCAGATGATGGAGGACCTGGGCTCCGGCTTCTACCTCGCGATGCACGACCTCGAGATCCGCGGCGCCGGTGAGGTATTGGGCGACGAGCAGTCGGGCGAGATGCAGCAGGTGGGCTTCCAGCTCTACGCGGACATGCTGAAGTCGGCCGTGTCGGCGCTGCGCGCGGGGCGCGAGCCCGATCTCGCGGAGCCGCTCGGCGTGACGACCGAGATCAACCTGCACGTGCCGGCACGGCTGCCCGAGACGTACTGCAACGACGTGCACGAGCGGCTGGTCCTGTACAAGCGCCTCGCGAGCGTCGACTCGATCGACGAGCTCGACCTTCTGCGCGAAGAGCTCGTCGACCGCTTCGGGCCGACGCCGGAGCCTGCGCAGGCGCTGATCGCGTGTCACCGGCTGCGCCTGACGGCAAAGCCGCTCGGCATCACCAAGGTCGACGCGGGTCCCGAGCGCACGACGCTGCAGTTCGTCAAAAAGCCGCCCTTCGATGCGGGCAAGCTGATCCTGCTCGTGCAGAAGGATGGCCGCATTCGCTTCGCCGGTCCGG